>WOYR01000097.1 GCA_011620705.1 Microbacteriaceae bacterium
AGGGCAAGGAGGACGAGCTCATCCTCGTCTTCGACCTCGGCGGCGGAACCTTCGACGTCTCCCTCCTCGAGGTCGGCAAGGACGAGGACTTCAGCACCATCCAGGTGCGCTCCACCGCGGGCGACAACCGCCTCGGCGGCGACGACTGGGACCAGCGCGTCGTCCAGCACCTCATCTCGCAGTTCAAGGCGACCACGGGCGTCGACGTCTCGGGTGACAAGATCGCCCTGCAGCGCCTCAAGGAGGCCGCGGAGCAGGCGAAGAAGGAGCTCAGCTCGGGCATGAGCGCGAGCATCCAGCTCCCCTACCTCTCGCTGACCGAGAACGGCCCGGCGAACCTCGACGAGACCCTCACGCGGGCCCAGTTCGAGCAGATGACGAGCGACCTGCTGGATCGCACCAGGAAGCCCTTCGAGGACGTGATCAAGGAGGCGGGGATCAAGGTCGCCGACATCGCGCACGTCGTGCTGGTCGGCGGGTCGACCCGCATGCCCGCCGTCACCGAGCTCGTGAAGAAGCTCACCGGCGGCAAGGAGCCCAACAAGGGCGTCAACCCGGATGAGGTGGTCGCCGTCGGCGCAGCCCTCCAGGCCGGCGTGCTGAAGGGCGAGCGCAAGGACGTGCTGCTCATCGACGTCACCCCGCTGAGCCTCGGCATCGAGACCAAGGGCGGCATCATGACCAAGCTCATCGAGCGCAACACCGCCATCCCCACCAAGAGGAGCGAGACCTTCACGACCGCGGACGACAACCAGCCGTCGGTCGCGATCCAGGTGTTCCAGGGCGAGCGCGAGTTCACCCGCGACAACAAGCCGCTGGGAACGTTCGAGCTGACCGGCATCGCGCCCGCTCCGCGCGGCGTGCCGCAGGTCGAGGTCACCTTCGACATCGACGCGAACGGCATCGTGCACGTCTCCGCGAAGGACAAGGGCACCGGCAAGGAGCAGTCGATGACCATCACGGGCGGCTCGTCGCTGCCCAAGGAGGACATCGAGCGGATGGTGCGCGAGGCCGAAGAGCACGCCGCGGAGGACAAGTCGCGCCGCGAGGCGGCCGAGGTCCGCAACAACGCCGAGCAGCTCGCGTACTCGGTCGAGAAGCTGATCAAGGACAACGAGGACAAACTGCCGGATGACGTGAAGACCGAGGTCCAGGCCGACGTCGACGCGCTCAAGACCGCGCTGCAGTCCGAGGACGAGGCCGCCGTCAAGGAGGCGTTCGACAAGCTGAACGCCAGCCAGACCAAGCTCGGCGAGGCGATCTACTCGGCCGGTGAGGCCGAGGGATCCGCGGGCGCGGGCGCCGAGCAGGCCGCCCCAGAGTCGAGCGACGAGAACATCGTCGACGCCGAGATCGTGGATGAGGACGAGGCGAAGGACGACGCCGCGGACGAGGGGTCGAAGAAGTAGCGATGACTGCTCACGACACGGGCCCGACTGGCCCAGAAGGGTCCGAGGAGCCGGTCATCCGCGACAAGCGGAAGATCGATCCGGAGACAGGAGAAGCACGACAGGAGCCCGCAGAGGGGGTGGAAGGCCTGATCCAGGCCGAAGGCCCCGACGTGGAGCTGAGCGATGAGGATGCGGCACTGCTGGCCGACGCCGAGCGCGACCTGGTCGGCGAGTACCGCGAGCGCGCCGCTCGCGCGGAGGCGGAGTTGAAGAACTTCCGCACCCGCGTCGAGCGGGACCGCGTCGCGAACCGCGAGGCGGTCATCGCCGAGGTCATCCGCACCCTTCTGCCGGCGATCGACGACCTCGACCGCGCGGAATCGCACGGGGACCTGACCGAGGGCGGCCCCCTGGCGATCGTGGCGCAGAAGCTCCGCGCGGGCTTCGAGCGCTACGGTCTGCGACGGGTCGGCGAGGTCGGCGAGTCCTTCGACCCGAAGGCGCACGAGGCGATCGTGCAGCTTCCGACCGCCGGGGTGACCGTCAACACGGTCGCGGAGGTGATCGAGCCGGGCTACGCGCTCGGCGAGCGCCTCATCCGGGCGGCCAAGGTCGCCGTGAGCGTCCCCGAGTGAAGTGATATGAGACGCACAGCGCCGCAGCAGCGGCGGCGCGGCTGAAAGGACACAGTGGCCAGCCAGGATTGGTTCGACAAGGACTTCTACGCCGTGCTCGGCGTGAAGAAGGATGTGTCGGACGCCGACCTCAAGAAGACCTATCGCAAGCTCGCGCGGCAGTTCCACCCGGATTCGAACGCCGGCGACGCGAAGGCGGAGGCCCGCTTCAAGGAGATCAGCGAGGCGTACTCGGTGCTGTCCGACAAGGCGCAGCGCGCCGAGTACGATCAGGTGCGCGCCATGGGCAGCGGTGCGCGGTTCACCTCGGGGGGCGGGCCGAACGCGGGCTTCGAGGACGTCTTCGGCGGACTGTTCAACCAGGGTCGCGGCGGTGCTCGGCAGAGCTACTCGACCGGCGGTTTCGAGGATCTGCTGGGCGGGATGTTCGGGGGACGCGGCGGCTTCGGCACCGCGAGCGGCGGATACCAGGGCTTCGGCGGCCCGACGCGCGGCGCCGACGTCACCGCGAACACCACCTTGGACTTCCTCACCGCGATCCGTGGCGAGACCGTCACCCTGCAGATGCAGAACGGGCGCGACACCAAGGTCAAGATCCCGGCCGGAGTCGCCGACGGGCAGAAGATCCGGCTGAAGGGGAAGGGGCAGCCCAGCCCGGATGGCGGTGAGGCCGGAGACCTGGTGATCACGGTCACCGTGCGCAAGCATCCGACCTTCGAGCGCGAAGGCCTCAATCTGCGCGTGGTCGTGCCGGTGACCTTCGCGGAGGCGGCGCTCGGCGCGACCATCGAGGTGCCGACGCTCGACGGCGGCCCGGTCAAGCTGCGCGTCGCTCCCGGGACTCCGAGCGGCCGCGTGCTGCGCGTGAAAGGACGAGGGGTCACCACGCCCAAAGGCACAGGCGATCTGCTCGCCGAGGTCGTGGTCGCGGTGCCGAGTCACCTGACCCCGGCCGCGAAGGAAGCCCTCGAGGCGTTCATGAAGGCGATGCCCCAAGAGAATCCGCGAGAAGATCTGCTTTCGCGAGGAGCACGGTGATGGACGCCCGGGCGCGCGGCGTCGACGAGAACAGCCCGCTGTTCGCGATCGCCGTCGCCGCAGAGCTCAGCGGGATGCACCCGCAGACCCTGCGGCAGTACGACCGACTCGGGATGGTCAGCCCGCGCCGCACGGCGGGGCAATCCCGCCGGTACACGATGCGGGACGTGGTGCAGTTGCGCGAGATCGCGCGGCTGAGCGCCGAAGGGTTGAACCTGGAGGGGATCCGCCGCATCCTCCAGCTCGAGAACCAGGTCTCATCCCTCGTCGCCCGCGTGAGCGAGCTGGAGGCGGCGCTCGCCGACGAGCTGCTGAGTCGGCCGGGCCGCCGCGTCTTCGCGGCCGGCGCAGAGGGCGACGTGATCCCGCTGCGCACCGGCGAGCGAGCCAAGAAGTCCAATCAACTCGTGGTCTGGCGGCCCTTCGGCCTGCGAGGCTGAGGTCGGCTTCCGACCTCGATCACAAGAACAACAACAGGAGCTTGGAAGAACATGGCCAACATGCAGGGCGCTCCCTCCACGCAGGAGGAGCAGAAGAGCGCGCTCGAGCAGTACGGCGTCAACCTCACCGAGATCGCCAAGAGCGGCAAGCTCGACCCGGTCATCGGCCGTGACGCCGAGATCCGGCGCATCAGCCAGGTGCTGACCCGCCGCACCAAGAACAATCCGGTGCTGATCGGCGAGCCCGGCGTCGGCAAGACCGCCGTCGTCGAGGGGCTCGCTCAGCGGATCGTGGCGGGTGATGTCGCCGACTCGCTGCGCGATAAGCAGCTCATCTCGCTCGACCTGGCCGCCCTGGTGGCCGGCGCCAAGTACCGCGGCGAGTTCGAGGAGCGGCTCAAGGCGGTGCTGAAGGAGATCACCGACTCCGAGGGCCAGGTCATCACCTTCATCGACGAGCTCCACACGCTGATGGGGGCTGGCGGCGGCGAGGGCTCGGTCGCGGCGGCGAACATGCTCAAGCCGATGCTGGCGCGGGGCGAGCTCCGCTTGATCGGCGCGACGACTCTCAACGAGTACCGCGAGTACATCGAGAAGGATGCCGCGCTGGAGCGCCGCTTCCAGCA
>WOYR01000103.1 GCA_011620705.1 Microbacteriaceae bacterium
GCCGTTCGTCACCTTCAGCTGGTCCACCGAGCGCGCGGGGCTGCCGGGCGAGCCGACGATCGCGAGCGCGTCGACGCTGACCGCGTCCTCCTGCAACGACAGCATCGCGGCGGTCGTCCCATAAGAGTGCGCGAGCACCGCGACGAAGGGCTGCGCCCCCGGCGTCACCGTGCCGTCGGCGTGCCGCACGGTGCGCGCGGCGCGCTCAGCCCGCAGGCCCTCCAAGGACGAGGTCAGCGACGCCTGGCCCTCGCGCGCCAACTCCATCGACGCCACGTTGACGATGTTCGGCGTGTGGTACCCGATCCACGCGAAGGTGGCGACGGTCGGCAACTGGGATGCCGGAACCCCCGGGTTGAGCTTCTTGATCCACGCCTGCTGCTGCGTCGCGATGTTGTCGGAGCTGCCCGCGAACGCCACGATCTGGGTATCCACGTCGGAGAACATCCCGGGGATCAGGTAGTCGACGTAGTCGGCGGTCGACGCATCGCCGATGATGATCACCGCACGGCCCTCCCCGCTCGGATCGAGGCTGACCAGCTGACGCTGGTTCTTCGAGGTGCCGACCTCCAGCGCGGTGCGCACCTGCTCGAGCATGTGCAAACGCATGGTGAGCTCATCGCTGGCGGCGCGTCCCACCCCGTTCGACAACCGGGTGCGGATGCCGGCCTCGACACTGCTGAGATAGCTGCGGTTCGCGACATCCCGGATCGAGTACGGGAAGCCCTCGAGGCTGCCCACCACCTCCGGAGCGGCCGAAACGAGATTCGCGTGCTGGGCAGGTGCGGTCTGCGACCAGAAGGCGGCGACCTCGGTCGCGGCCGGCGGGTCGGCGAGCAACGCGGTGACCGACTCGGGATGCTTCGTGACGAAGCTGCTCAACTGGGAATGAGTGAGCAGGGCCAATTGGTCGAGCAATTCGACGCCGTGCAGCGTCGGGAGCTTCGCTGCAGGGACCCTGGTCGTCGGGAGTTGCGGCGCCACATCGGGGTTCGGGTTGCCGGCCGGGACGACCCCGGCGGATGCGACGGCGGGCGTGGAGAGGGGCAGCTCGAGAACTGCAGACGCTGCAGACGCGCCCCTCCCCCCGTCGAGTGCATGCAGCCAGCTGAGTTGCTCCACCGTCAAGGCCGAGGGCGCGAAGATGCCGGCCTGGGTGATCCCGGACACGCTGAAGACCTCGTCGACAGTTCCCAGCGTCAACGAGGTGGAGAGAATTGCGGCGACTTCCACCAGCAAGTCGGGTTGTCTCCTGCCCAGCGCGTCCGAACTCCTCCCAGTTGGAGTTCAATGCCGCACGCTGGCATTCTAGGGTTAGAATGCGCCCCGAATGGGGGACGTAACGAAGTGGAAACCCATTTCGTGGTCGATTTGGTTGAAATGTCACCCGAAAGGGGGACGACGACCCGCCTTCGAGGGTAGACCGAGCGTGACCGACCGCCCGTGATCAGGGGATTCCCTCCCAGCGCTGTACCCCGATGATCTACTCCTGCTCCAGCGCCGCCGGACCGCCGTGGAGCAGTCTCGCGAACTGGGCCGCGTCGATGATGCGGACGCCCAGCTCCTCCGCCTTGCCCAGCTTGGAGCCGGCGCCCGGCCCCGCCGCGACGAAGTCGGTCCTCTTCGAGACGCTGGATGCCGCCTTGCCGCCCGCGCGGATGATCGCCTCCAGCGCGCCCTCCCGCGTGAACCCCTCGAGCGAGCCGGTGGGCACCACCGTGAGCCCGGCGAGCGGTCCGCCGGCGGCGGCCGCGTTGCCGGGGCCCGGGTGTCCGGGTACGGACCACGGCACGCCTGCGGCCGCCCACCGCTCGATGATGTCACGGTGCCAGTCGACCTCGAACCACTCCAGCACGGCATCCGCGATGATCGGGCCGACGCCGTCGACGGCGGCCAGCTCATCGCGCGAGGCGGCGCGGATCGCGTCGAGCGAGCCGAACCAGTCGGCAAGAGCCCGCGCAGCGACGGGGCCGACGTGCCGGATGCTCAAGCTCACCAGGAAGCGCCAGAGCTCCTTCTGCTTCGCGGCGCCGATGTTCGCGATCACCTCGTATGCGACCTTGGACAGCACGTGCTCGGCGTCTCCGTCCCACACGGGGTGGCCGGGGGCGGTGTCCCCCGGGACAGCCAGCGGGTTGAAAGGCGGGTCGGCGTCCTTGCCGGTCCTCTTGCGCATGCGCCGGAACGGGGCATCCACCTTGACCCGCAGCTGCACGCCGTCGCGGGTGAGGTACGGACGGCCGGGCTCGTCGTCATCCACCTGCTTCACCAGCCCGGTCTCGTGATCGCGCACGACCACCTCGATCGGGAACAGGTCCTCGAGAGTCAGGTCGAACAGCCCGGCTTCGGTGACGAGCGGCGGCGTGGCGGGATGCAGAGGCTGCGTCAGCGCGGCCGCCGCCACCTCGCCGATCGCTTCGATGTCGAGCGCCGCGCGCCCCGCGATGTGCTCGACCCGGCCCCGCACCTGCGCGGGGCAGGCTCGCGCGTTCGGGCAGCGCAGATCCACATCGCCCTCTTTCGCCGGAGCCAGCAGGGTGCCGCACTCGGGGCAGTGCGTCGGCATGACGAACTCGCGCTCGGTGCCGTCGCGCAACTCCACCACCGGGCCGAGCACCTCAGGGATCACGTCGCCGGCTTTGCGCAGTACGACGGTGTCGCCGATCAGCACCCCCTTCGCCTTCACCACATCCTGGTTGTGCAGGGTGGCCTGGCGCACTTCGCTGCCGGCGACGCGCACCTTCTCCATCACGGCGAATGGGGTCGCGCGGCCGGTGCGGCCGATCGACACGACGATGTCGAGCAGCCTGGTGTTCACCTGCTCCGGCGGGTACTTGTAGGCGATCGCCCAGCGCGGTGCGCGGCTGGTGGCACCGAGCTCCTCGTGCAGAGCCAGCTCGTCGACTTTCACCACGACGCCGTCGATCTCGTGCGACACCGGCAGATCGGCGGACCCTGCGCGGTGCGCTCCGTAGTACTCGATGAAGGCGGCGGCCTCCTCGGCCGTCTTCAGGACGCGGTAGTAGGGGCTGGTGGGCAGTCCCCAACTCTTCAGCAGCTCATAGGTGCCGGACTGGCTGGTCACGGGGCGGCCGGCGTCGTCGCGCGGCTCGGGCCACGCGCCGATGCCGTGCACCAGCAGCTGCAGCCTGCTGATCCGGTTGTGCATCCTGGCCAGCGCGCCGGCGTTCTTGCCCTCCTCCTTCTGCCGCAGGCTCCCGGATGCCGCATTCCGCGCGTTCGCGAAGATCCGATCGCCCGCCGCAGCCTGGGCTGCGTTGAGCTCCTCGAAGGCGGCGATCGGGAAGAACACCTCACCCCGCACCTCCACCAGTGGCGGCGGGGCCGCCGTCGCGAGCCGAGAGGGGATGGCCGCGATCCTCCGCACGTTCTCGGTGACGTCCTCGCCCACGATCCCGTCGCCCCGGGTGGCGGCGCTCACCAGCAGGCCGTTCTCGTAGCGCAGGCTCAGCGCGAGCCCGTCGATCTTCAACTCGCAGAGGTAATCGACGCGACGGCCGGCATCCCGTTCCACCTTGGCGGCCCATGCGAGGAACTCGTCACGGCTGAAGACGTTGTCGAGGCTGAGCATCGGCTCGGCGTGGCGCACTGGCGCGAAGAGCGCAGAGTCGGCGCGGCCGCCGACGGTCCGGGTGGGCGAATCCTGGCTCTGCAGCTCGGGGAACAGGCGCTCGAGCTCCTCGAGCCGGTGCATCATGCGGTCGTACTCGTCATCGCTGACGAGCAGGGCATCCCGTTCGTAGTAGGCGGCGCGCAGTTCGAGGATGCGGGTGGTCAGGGAGTCGGCCTCGACCTTCGCGGCGGCCAGCTCGGTTCCGGTGGCCAGCGGAACCCGGTCGGCGGAGCTGTCAGAAGACTTCGAGCCACGGGGCATGCTTGTGAGTTTACGAGGCACCGCCGACGTGCCAGGGGCGGATTCCGATACCACCATGGCGCGATCAACCGGCCGAGCCAGCAAGACCGATCACCCGGCGGGACGCCCCATTTCCCCCCTCTCATCCCTCTCGTCATCCCCCTCTTCATCCCCCTCTCCATCCCCCTCTCCAAAATTCGTGCGAAACGGTCGCTCCGGAGCCGGAAACCGGCACTTTCGCACGAATCG
>WOYR01000153.1 GCA_011620705.1 Microbacteriaceae bacterium
ACGGCAGTGCTGATCGGAGAACTGGTCGCCGACGCGATGCGCTCCGGGGGCTAAGCGAGTCGCCGGGCGAGCTCGACGGCTTGCGCGGATGCGGCGGCGAACTCCTCGCGCGCGCGGTCGAGCTGCTCGGCGAACAGCGGCGTCGTCTCGGCGAGCGTGAGGCTGGTGGTGATCACCGAGACGGTCATGCCCAGCGACGCGCCGAGGATCAGCTCGAGCGCCGGGACTCCGTGGTCCCAGCCCTCCGTCGCGGAACCCGGATCGTACGAGGCTCCGCGGCTCGTCACGATCACCGCGGGCCTGCCCGCCATCGGCTGGGCGGCGACATCGAACGACGAGGTCAGCCCCGGCACGTGGATGTGGTCGATCCACGCCTTCAGGGTCGACGGCATCGAGTAGTTGTAGAGCGGGGCGCCGACGAGCAGCACCTCGGAGGCCAGCAGTTCGGCGATGAGCGCCTGCTGCAGCGCCTCGGCCTCTGGCGGGACCACGGCATCAGCGGGACGAAGGCGCGTGGGCAAGTGCAGCGCCGCGTCGGCCAGATGCGGGAGCGGATCGCGATGCAGATCGCGATGCACGACGACGTGGTCGGAGCCGCCGGACGCCCAGGCGTCGGCGAAGGCGGCGGTCAGGGCTCGCGAATGCGAGTGCTGCAGATCCGCCGAGGAATCGAGATGCAGGAGTTGGGGCACCCGTTCACGCTACGCCCTGGGATGCGGATGCCGCCTCGGGCTCCGGAGCCGGCGCGTTGTCCTCGCCGAACTCGATCGCGAACGAGGAGGCGAGCAGGCCCGCGCCCACCGCCAGCAGCCCGCAGAACGCTCCCCAGCGCGACTTGCCGGCCAGGGCATCCACCGAGACCGGTCCCGGGCCGTCGATCGCGATCGCCGCGGCGCCGGCGGCGAGCGTGAGGTTGAACTCGTAGCCGCGATTGCCGTTGAAGAAGCCGTTCTTCAGGTGCGCCTTCTGCACCGCCGTCGCCATCGTCGAGACCGCGGCGAAGGTGCCGAGCGGCGTCGCGAGGCCCAGCAGGAAGCTGACCCCGGCGAAGGTCTCCCCCAGCGCGACGGCCAGCGCATTGCGGCGCACCGGGTACATCCGGGTCGCCTGCATCATCTTCTCGGTGCCCTCGAGCCCGCCGCCGCCGAACTCGCCGGTCAGCTTCTGCAGGCCGTGGGCGATGAAGACCGAACCGACGACACCGCGCAGGATGAGTTTGCCGAGAGCCATGACTTCACCCTAGAACGATCCAGGCGTGCGGATGACGTGCCATCGACTACTGCTCGACCCACCAGCCCCGGCCGCCGGACCACCCGTTGCCGTCGGACCCGTCGCCCGAGCCCCACGAGTCGCGCGAGCCGAGGTACGAGCCGACGACGGCCGCCCCGAGATCGTCGAGTTTCGGTGAGACCACCCGGCCGTGCACGCGCTTCGCCATCGAGTCCACGAAGTGCGCGAGGCCGCGGTCGCTGCCCAGCCGGAAGAAGGTGGTCTGCGCGCCGAGCCGCATGGAGTTGTCGAGCTCCCGCACCACCACCGCGATGGTCTGCGGGTGCGGCGGGTAGGAGAAGAACACCTGCCCATCGGGCTCCAGGTGCGAGGTGGGCTCGCCGTCGGTGACGATCAGCAGCACGGGCTGGGCGTCGGGATGCTTGCGGAAATGGCGGTTGGCCAGCAGCAGGGCGTGATGGAGGTTGGTCCCTTTGCCCCAATTGGCGTCAAGAGCGGTGAGCTGCTCGATCTCCATCACCTCCGCGTGCCGGGCGAAGGAGATCAGCTGCAGATGGTCGTCGCGGAACCGCGACTTTATCAGCGTGTGCAGGGCGAGCGCCGTCCGCTTCATCGGCACCCAGCGGCCGTCCATCGCCATCGAGAAGGAGGTGTCCACCAGGAGGGCGACCGCCGCCTGGGTGCGCGCCTCGGTCTCGGCGACCTCGATGTCGTCGATCGCGATCAGCCGGCCCGCGGCATCCGCACTCCGCCCGCCGGCCCCGCCGCCGGCGCGGCGCATGACGCTGTTGAGCACGGTGCGCGGGATGTCCCAGGGCTCGGTGTCGCCGAACTCCCACGGCCGGGTGGCGCCGGACAGCTCGCCCGCCGCTCCGGAGCGCCGGAGCTCGCGCTGCCCCTGGCGGCCCGACATGCGGGTCGCGACATCCTTCAGCAGTTCCTTGCCCAGCTGGCGCATCGCCTTCGGCGTCAGGCGGAGCTCGCCGCCGGAGTCCTTGCTGAGGGTGCCGCTGCTGCGCAGGGCCTTCTCGAGCTCCTTCAGGGTCCGCGCATCGACGGCGGCCTCGTCGCCGAGTTGGCGCGCGAGCTTGTCGAGGTCGATGTCGTCCATGCCGGCGCCGCGGTAGCTCTGCGAGAGGGCCTCCGACAGCTCGTCCAGCTCGGCGAGATCCTGCATCACGCCGGTCGCCTCGCCGAGGCCCATGCCTTGCTCGCCTTCGAAGGACTCCGAACCGCGCCAGTCCTCGCCGGGACGCAGCGACTGGAGATTGGCGTCGAGGCGGGCGAGCGACTCCATCAGCGCGGGCGAGCCGAAGGCCTGGGCTGAGAGCTGCATCAGCTCATCGCGCTGCTCCTGGGTCATCGAGTTGAGCATCCGCTGGGCTGCGGCCGAGCGCTGCGCCAAGGCGTCGGCGAGCTCTTCGACGTTCTGCGGGTTCTCGGGGAAGAAGTCCCCGTGCTTGTCCATGAAGTCGTCGAAGTCCTGCTGGGTGTCCTCGCCGCGCGCGTGCTTCTCGAGCAGCTCGTTGAGATCCTGGAGCATCTCGTTGATCTGGGCGCGATCCTCGTCCGTGGCGTTCTCGAGGGCCTGCTTCATCCCCTGGAAGCGCTGATCGAGCAGTTCCCGGCCGAGCAGATCCTTGATCTTCTCGTAGTCGGCGCGGGCCTGCGGCGAACGCCATTCGTAGTCGGCGAGCTCGTTCACGGCGGCCGAGGGGGATGCCGGCAGGTTCTCGATGCGCATCTCGGCGAAGCTGCGGTCGAGCTCGTCGAGGTCGACATCGCGGGCCAGTTGCTTCCGCTCCTCCATGACAGCGCGGTCGAGCAGCTCCTTCACCTGCTGGAGCGTGCCGTTCAGGTTGTTGCGCTGCAGCAGCTCCTGCCGCCGCTGCGCCACCCGGCGGGCCAGGTCGTCGAGCCCCACCTGGTCGCGCCCGCCCCTGCGCAGGAACTCGCGCATCGCCCGCTCGGGCGAGGATCCCGCCATCACGCTGTCCCCGATCGCGTCCAGCGCTTCGGCCAGGTCCACCGGCGGTGCCAGCGGATCACCACCGTCGTAGCGGCGGAAGCGCGAGCGGTGCAGGTCCCGGCTAGCCATACACCGTCTCGGAACCGTCGCTGTCCTTGCCGATCTTGCGCGCCAGGTACAGGCCCTCGAGGGCGAGCTCCATGGCTGCCGCCCGCTGGCCGTCACCGCCGGCGTCGAGCCGTGCGAAGACCTCGTCGTAGAGCTCGGACTCCCCCAGCGCAGGCAGCCCCGCCAGGAAGCCCCCGGCCGTGACCCGCTCGCCGGTGGTGACCACCGCGCCGGACTCGATGGCGTCCACGAGCGGCGCGAAGTCCAGCCCGCGGAAGTGCTCGCGCACGGTATCGGCGGTCGCGACCCGCAGCAGATGCGTCAGCACCTCGGACTCGCGCCCCTCCTCCCCCGACTCGAACTCGATCTTTCCGCCGAGCACGTCCACGGCGGTCTGCAGGTCGACGACGCGCGCGACCGCCTCATCGCCCTCCGAGGCGGCGCGGTGCAGGGCCGATGCGGCGATGGTCTCCGCGCCGGCGATCGCGAAACGGGCGCTGACCCCGCTGCGCTGGTCCACCGCGGACGACTCGCGCAGGTTGCGGGTGAAACGCGCCAGGATCTCGACCAGGTGGTCCGGGACATCCGCCACCAGCTCCGCCTCCTGCCGGATCACGGCGACCTCGGCCTCGAGCTCTCTCGGGTAATGGGTGCGGATCTCGGCGCCGAAGCGGTCCTTCAGCGGCGTGATGATGCGGCCGCGGTTGGTGTAGTCCTCGGGGTTGGCGCTCGCGACGACCAGGACGTCCAGCGGCAGTCGCAGCACGTAGCCGCGGATCTGGATGTCGCGCTCCTCCATCACGTTGAGCATCG
>WOYR01000265.1 GCA_011620705.1 Microbacteriaceae bacterium
TCCCTACACCGGGCCGTGGGCAGAGACGTTCACCGTGGTCAGCTGCACGGTGCAGCATCCGGCCCAGATGGTCTACCGCGGCACCTTCGACACCAGCACCGACCCGGGATACCCCGGGGTCGAGAAGCTGCAGGCCCAGATGGCGCTGCTCTGCGCGGCGCCTGGTGTGATCGACCTGGCCGCGGCGGGCGTCTACAACGACGCGCAGGTGCAGGGCAGCTTCCCGGTGACCCCGGACGAGTGGGCGAAAGGCCAGCACGACTACTTCTGCTTCGTGAGCCGCTCGTCGGGTCAGCCGCTCACCGGGAGCGTCGCCGTGCCGCCACCCGCCCCCGCGCCCGCGCCCGCAGGACCCTAGGGAGACTCTTCACCGAACTCGCTCTCGCTCTCACCTCCCCCAGGATTCGTGCAGAAGCGTCGGTATGGGTGATGGTGCCGTCGGTTATGCACGAATCGTGAGGTACGGGTCACAGGGTCCGCAGTTGCGCATCCGGCAGGCGGGCGCGCATGACGGCCACGGCATCCGGGCTCTGGTCGACGAGCAGGTACCGCCGGCCCAGTGCCCGCGCGACCGCTCCGGTCGTGCCCGAGCCCGCGAAGAAGTCGAGCACGCGGTCGTCCGGTGCGCTCGACGCCTGCAGGATGCGCCGCAGGATGCCCTCCGGCTTCTGCGTCGCGTAGCCGGTGCGCTCTGCGCCGTTGGTGCTCACGATGGTGTGCCACCAGACATCCGTCGGCAGCTTGCCCCTGGCGGCCTTCTCGGGCGTGACGAGCCCGGGCGCCATGTAGGGCTCCCGGTCGACGGCCTCGCTGTCGAAGTAGTAGCTGGCCGGATTCTTGACATAGACCAGGATCGTGTCGTGCTTGGCCGGCCAGCGGCGCGTGCTCTTGGCGCCGTAGTCGTAGGCCCAGATGAGCTCGTTGAGGAAGCTGTCGCGGCCGAACAGCGCGTCCAGCGCCACCTTCGCATAGTGCGCCTCGCGGTAGTCGAGATGAAGGTAGAGCGTCCCCTGCTCATCCAGCAGCCGCCATGCCTCGGCCAGGCGCGGTTCGAGAAATGCCCAGTAGTCGTCGAAGCGGTCGTCGTAGTGCGAGAGGGTGCGCTTGACGGTGTCGTAGCTCGCACCCTGAAAGCCCTGACGGGCGCCGCCGGCGCTCCGCGTGGTCGTCACGCTCTGGCGGCGCTGGATGCGGCCGGTGTTGAACGGCGGGTCCAGGTAGATCAGGCGGAAGCTCGCGTCCGGCAGAAGAGCGGTGACAGCGAGGTTGTCGCCCTGCACGATGGTGGCGGGGGCGTCGGGGTCCCAGGCGAAGGCGGGATCGGTGAGCATGTGCCGACGTTAACAGAGCTCGGTCGCTACTCTCGGCAGGTGAGCGATGCGCCTGATGACAAGCCCGTCGTCGACGGTCGGAGCGAGGACCGGATACCGGTCGGCGTCGGCCCGTGGCCCGGTGGCCAGGATGCCTGGCCCACCGATCCGCGCTACGACCGCGAGCTGCTGGCGAACGGCGACGCGCGCAACGTCGTCGACCGCTTCCGCTACTGGAGCGTCGACGCCATCGTCGCCGAACTCGACGCCCACCGGCACGGCTTCTCGGTCGCGATCGAGAACTGGCAGCACGACATGAACATCGGCTCGATCGTGCGCACCGCCAACGCCTTCCTGGCAGAGACCGTGCACATCGTGGGACGCAGGCGCTGGAACAAGCGCGGCGCGATGGTCACGGACCGGTACCAGCACATCGTGCACCACGACTCGATCGCCGAGCTGGTCTCCTTCGCCCGCGAGACCGGGCGGCCGATCGTCGCGGTCGACAACGTCGCGGGTGCGATCGAGGTGGGCGAGTTCGGATTCCCGGAGCGCTGCATCCTGCTGTTCGGCCAAGAGGGGCCCGGACTGACCCCTGAGGCGCTCGCGGCGGCGGATGCGGTGGTCGAGATCCGCCAGTACGGGTCGACGCGCTCCATCAACGCGGGAGCGGCTGCGGCGATCGTGATGCACGCCTGGGTGCGGGAGTGGGCCGCCGGGTAGGATGGGGTGCAATCCCGTTCAACCCCAGGGAGTCCCGCCATGCCCGCGATCGTTCTCATCGGCGCCCAGTGGGGCGATGAAGGCAAGGGCAAGGCGACCGACCTGCTCGGCAGCCGCGTCGACTATGTCGTCAAGTTCAACGGCGGCAACAACGCCGGGCACACCGTGGTGGTCGGCGATGAGAAGTATGCGCTGCACCTGCTGCCCAGCGGCATCCTGACCCCTGGCGTCACGCCGGTCATCGCGAACGGGGTCGTCGTCGACATCGAGGTGCTGTTCGAGGAACTCGATGCGCTCGTGTCGCGGGGACTCGACGTCTCGAGGCTCCTGATCAGCGCGAACGCCCACGTGATCACGCAGTACCACCGCACGATCGACAAGGTGACCGAGCGCTTCCTCGGCAAGCGGCAGATCGGCACCACCGGGCGGGGGATCGGGCCGGCCTACGCGGACAAGATCAACCGGGTGGGCATCCGCATCCAGGATCTGTTCGATGCCAACATCCTGCGCCAGAAGGTCGAGGGCGCACTCGACCAGAAGAACCACCTGCTGGTCAAGGTCTACAACCGCCGCGCGATCGCGGTCGACGAAGTCGTCGACGAGCTGCTGGGCTATGCCGATCGGCTGCGGCCGATGGTCGCCGACACCGGGCTGGTGCTCAACCAGGCGCTGGACGCGGGCAAGACCGTGCTGTTCGAGGGCGGTCAGGCGACCATGCTGGATGTCGACCACGGCACCTACCCCTTCGTCACCTCCTCGAATGCCACGAGCGGGGGCGCCGCGACCGGCTCGGGCGTCGCCCCGAACCGCTTCGACCGCGTGATCGGGATCGTGAAGGCGTACACGACGCGGGTCGGCGCCGGACCGTTCCCGACCGAGCTGTTCGACGAGGCGGGAGAGTTCCTGCGCACGGCGGGCTTCGAGTTCGGTACGACGACCGGACGGCCGCGCCGCACGGGCTGGTACGATGCGCCGGTCGCGCGCTACGCCGCGCGCATCAACGGCATCACCGACTTCGTGCTCACCAAGCTCGACGTGCTCACCGGGCTCGACGCGATCCCGGTCTGCGTCGGCTACGACATCGACGGGGTGCGCTTCGACGAGGTGCCGGTCAACCAGAGCGACTTCCACCACGCGGTCCCGATCTACCAGGAGTTCCCCGGCTGGTCGGAGGACATCACCGGCGTCACCGAGTTCGAGAAGCTGCCCAAGAACGCGCGCGACTACGTGCTCGCGCTCGAGAGGATCAGCGGATCGCGCATCTCGGCGATCGGGGTCGGACCCGGCAGGGACGCGATCGTCGTGCGGCACGACCTGCTGGGCTGACGGCGGGCTCCGGGTCGCGTACTTCGAGCCGTTCGCAGCAGTTCCGGTCGAAATATCGGTCGAATGTGCACCAACGAGACGTAAGTGCGGCGCCGGCAACGACGCGGTCAGGCCGGTGGTCGCCCTCCATGACCGACTGCGATGGATGCCAGGATGGAACGGTGCCCGCCATCCGTCCCGCCCGCGAAACGCTGACCGGGCGCTTCATCCGTCTCGAGCCCTACCGTGCTGAGCACCTGCCCGGACTCTGGACCGCCATCGGGCACCCCGAGGTGTTCGCCGGGGGCTACGGCGGTGGACCGGAGGGGCTGCCGGCCGACGAGGCGGCGTTCCGCGAATGGGTGCCGCGGTACTTCCCGCACACCAGCGGCAACAGCTACGTCGCGGTCGTGCAGGGCGGGCCGCACGATGGCGTCGTGGTCGGGGCATCCAGCCTCGCCGATTTCGACGAGCTCAGGGAGCACGCGCACATCGGCTGGACCGCCTTCGACCCGCGGGTCTGGGCGACGCAGGTGAACCCGGAGGCCAAGCTGCTCATGCTCGGGCTCGCCTTCGACCACGGCTACGGACGGGTCAAGCTGCAGGCGGACGACCGCAACGCGCGTTCGAAGGCGGCGATCGCGAAGCTCGGCGCCCGGTTCGAGGGGATCGCGCGCCGCGACATGGTGCGAGCGGACGGCAGCTGGCGCGATACCGCGGTCTTCTCGGTGCTCATCGAGGAGTGGCCGGCGGTGAAGGCCGGGCTCGAGGCGCGGCTGG
>WOYR01000209.1 GCA_011620705.1 Microbacteriaceae bacterium
TCCGAAGGAAGAAGTCGCTGGTTCAAATCCAGTCGGGGGCACTTCTCATGCCCGACCGCGTGTTGTTGTTCACACCGGCTGGATCGTGGAACGTGACCGGTTGTCGCTGTCATCCACCCGTTGAGCCCGCCGCCGGGGGCCGGGGATGCGACGGCGTGGACGCAGAAATACAGCTATCCCCTCAAGCACGACCGCGAGCAGGAAATAGAAGCCAATGCTGAGCGATGCGACTATTGCGAAGACCGCGAGCAGGACAGTTGAGCCGATCGAGAAGATCTGCCACGAGCTCCCCCGCGCAAACAGTGGCGCAGCGGCGAAGATCAGTGGGAGCGCGAGTATCGCGACAAAACCGGTGCCGCCGACCTGGAGCACGGCCCGCGTGGTGATGCTCTCGTTTCCGGCAGAATCTGTGGTCACGCTGACGTAACTCGGCAGAAGCACTATGGCACTGACGGCGGCGGCGTTGATCGCCAGCGCGATGATCTGAATGACTCGCTTCGCATTCCAGTAGCCGGAGTGCGCGGCAAGCTCGTCATCATGGGGCGAAACTGCGGCCACGTGATGTGGGCCTCCGGGTCGGACGATTGGCCAGCGCCACCCGGCGCTCGACCTCGGGGGCATCGTGCGCCTCGAACTCCTTCTCCGTCTCGCCGATAGCGGGGTTGATCGTCGCGATCGACATGAAAATCCGTCCTCGTCCGTTAGCAAGACGATCGCTATTGCTTTCAGTCCAGCCAGGTCTGCACCTGAGTCACGGCTGCCGAGTCCCAGGTCAGCTTGATGTGGTTGAGGTCAAGCGTGACGTTGCCGGCGACGCTGCCGATCGCTCCCGTGTCGCTGCAGCTGGCGAGGAGGATTGTGCCGTCGCTCGGCCCGTCGACCTCGTTGTTCCAGCTGGGGATATTGGGGTTGCTTGCACACAACAAGTAGGTGGAGATCGCCGCGGGGACGGTAGACGCGCGCATCGGTGTGATCAGGGAACCTTGCGAGATCGCGTAGTTGATTCCGTAACTCTGCCCGTAGTAGCCGGTCCCGCCGTTGTAGGTGGTGTACGCGTCCGGGTTTGCGAGGTTGAGCGGGTAGGTCCCGTCCCATCGTTTCAGCATCTGTCGGATGCCGGGGAAGAAGTCTCCGTTGGACGTGACATACGCGGTCAGCTCGGGATGACTGTAGGGAATGCCGAAGCAGTTCTGCCAGATCGCCGCGGTACCGCCGATGGTGCTGCCGCCGCATTCCGAGTACGTGCTGATCGCCGGCCACGTGCCGTGCCGGAATGTGTAGTCCCATCCATTGTTGGGTCCCCCGATCAGTACGAGCTTGCGCACGTCTGAGTTGTATGCGTCTCCCCAGCTCTGCTTGACGCTGGCCGCGTACATGCGGGCGGACAGGGTGCCCATGCTCCAGGCCACCACGTCGACTTGGGGGGCGCCGGTGTTGGTCTTGATGATGTTGATTGCGTCGCGTATCTGCTCGGCGTGATTGTAGTTGTTGCCAACGATCTGGGGGAAGGTGATCGCGAACACACGGTATCCGGCGCTCTGCAGCGACTGCATCAGCCCTGTGGTCGGGCAGGCCGATGCGCCGCAGCCGATCGGGCTGATGCTGGGGTTGGCATAGGCGAAGTCGGCGGTTTCGTAGGCACCGGGTACCAGCAGCACCGGAACGGTCTTCGGGTTGGTCGACCAGTTGGGGGCGTAGGACAGCAGAAAGCGTCCAGCGGCGGGCTTGGCGGCGCCGAACTGAGTGAGCCGTTGACCGGTCTGGTCGAGCCGGCCGTCCGACGGGTACTGGGCTGTGATGAACCCTGGGTTGGAGTCGTACCAGCGCTCGACCTTGTTCCATCCGTAGCTGGGGGACGAGAAAGTCGCTTCCAGGGTGACCGGCCCGGTGGCGGATGCGACGGTGGGCACGGCGATCGAACTGAGGGCGATGGCGGCGACGATGGTCGCCGCCCGCGTGACTTTGGGCATGGCGAAACCTTTCTAAGAAGATGTCCGCTTCGAGTTCGCAGTCATTCACCGCGTGAGAGACCGCCATGGGGGCGGGGTCAGCCGCCCCCACCTTTGGTCAGGCGGCCCCGGCCGCCGGGGCTTCTCCGACCGACTCGGCAGGCGCTCGACCTTCGAGCACATCAGTGAGCGTCGCGTTCCACTCGATCCGGTTCTCGACGAAAGCGACGTGACCGCTGTTCTCGAAGAACGTCAAGGTCGAGTCGGGAAGGAGACGGTGGGCTTCTTCGCTCCATCGCGGGTCCCAGATCTGGTCATGGCGGCCGGAGAAGATGTGTACGGGCACGGTGATCTCCGGCAGCATCGCGCGGAGGTCGTTGTCGATGAGGGCCTGGAAGCTGGTGAGGGCCACGAAGGCGGGGACGCGCCATCCGATCTGCACGAACCAGTCCTTGGTGTGGACCAGGTCGGTGCGGTGGAAGTTGTTTCCGTAGAGGCCGGCGATCGTTTCGGTGCGGGCGTACCTGACCGCGTCGATGGATGCCTGGACGTCGCTCGCCGGGGTGCCGTACGGTGCGTCATCGGCCTGCCAGAAACGCGGACCGCTTCCAGTGGTGACGACGCGCGCGAGCCTGGTCGGGTGCTCGTAGGCGAACTTCAGCGCGATGTGGCCGCCCATGGACCAGCCGACGAGGGTGACGTCGTTGAGGTCGAGCTGAGTGATGAGTGCGTCGATGTCTCGGACGAACAGGTCGTAGTTGTAGTCCGCCCACGGCTTGTCGGAGTCACCGTGTCCGCGCAGGTCGACGGTGATGCAGCGATAGGAGGGGGCCAGGTCGAGGACCTGGTAGTCCCAGGCGTCGGCGCTGCCGCCCCAGCCGTGGATGAAGACGATGGGCGCACCGGTGCCGCGGTCTTCGTAATGCATGTTGACTCCGGGCTCGACTTCGATGTTGGGCATGGAGGTTTCCTCTCAGGGGTTGGTTTGGGTGGTGAATGACGTGATGAGTTGGGATATCGTCTGCGGGTATTCCAGGTGGACCAGGTGGCCGGCAGATTCCACCTCGTTGTAGATGACGTTGGGCATGAGGTCCGCGAGCAGCCGCCCGTTTTCGACGGGGACGACGTTGTCGCCCGATCCGTGAATAACGAGGGCGGGTACTCCGATCGTCTTCGGATCCACGCCCGTCGCGAAGTAGCTCTCGGCGGCATCGAACTGTTTTCGCCAAACGTCGGGTGGCGTCGGGTGAGCGAGGCGAGCGGACAGGATCTGCTCGAACTCGGCGGGGTGCGCGTCGGTCCATCCGCGCTGGAAAGAAAGCGGCATGGTCCGGCGCGCATATTCGGCGGGGTCGCTTCCGGCCGCATCCATCCACGCGCGACGTGTCGAAGGCGGGACGGGGAGGGATCCGGGCCCGCCGGGGCTGGTGCTTATCAACACCAATGAGCGGACGAGCTCCGGATACCGCTTCGCGAGAGTGAGTGCGACGTAGCCTCCCATGGAATGCCCGATCACCATCAGGCGTGCGCCGAGCGTGCCCACGGCGTCGGCGGCATCATCGGCCAGTTGGTCGATTGAACATTCGCCTTCGAACTGGTCGGACAGGCCTGTTCCGCGATTGTCGAGGCTCCACAGCCCGAAGTCGTCCTCAAATGAGCGCCGCAGGATGCTGGCCTCCCAGCTCGCATATCCGAGCCCGTGGATCATGAGCGCCGTCGGCTTGCCGGTCCCCTCGAGGTGGAGGCGGATGCCATCGCGCGCGCGTGTGGTTCTTGACTGAAGCGCGTCGATCATGCGGCCTCCTCGGGGAACTGGATTATCTGCCGGACCGCGGAGCCGCTAGCGAGAGCGTCGAGCCCCTCGTTCACCTCGCGCAAGGTGATGCGTGAGCTGATGAGCCTTTCGACGGGGAGGCGACCCTCGCGCCAGAGCCGCTCATAGAACGGAATGTCTCGGCTCGCGACAGCGGAGCCTTGGTAGCTGCCGACGATCTCGCGTGCACCGGCGACGAGATCGAGTGGGGAGATTCGCGCCTCTGCGTCTGGTGCCGGCAGACCGACGCTGACCATCCGTCCACCAGCAGCGGTGATCCGGATTGCCGTTTCGAACGCGCGGGCGACTCCCGCGCATTCGATCACGACGTCGGC
>WOYR01000119.1:0-1805 GCA_011620705.1 Microbacteriaceae bacterium
GCGACTCGACCTGGATCACCAGATCGACCGCGCCCATGTCGATGCCGAGTTCGAGCGAGCTGGTCGCGACGACGCAGCGCAGGCGGCCCGACTTGAGGTCGTCCTCGATGCCGGCGCGCTGCTCCTTGGAGACGCTGCCGTGGTGGGCGCGCGCGAGCAACGGCGCGTCGGTGACGGCGCCGGCATCCGGCTCCAGCGCGTCGTTCAGCCGCTCTGCATACAGTTCGTTGAGCGACGCCGTCAGCCGCTCGGCCAGCCGCCGCGAGTTCGCGAACACGATGGTGGAGCGGTGCTGCAGCACCTCGTCCATGATCGCGGCGTCGACGTGCGGCCAGATCGAGCCGGCACTCTGCAGCGCGGCCTCGTCATCATCCAGCGACTCGGAGGTCGCTCGAGCCCCCAGCTCCGTCATGTCGTCGACCGGCACGACGACCCGCAGTTCGAAGGTCTTCTCGATCGGCGGCGCCACGATCGTCACGGGGGTGCGCCCGCCCAGGAAGCGGGCCACCTCCTCCACGGGCCGCACCGTCGCCGACAGGCCGATGCGCTGGGCGGGCCGCGGCAGCAGCTCGTCCAGGCGCTCGAGCGAGACCGCGAGGTGCGCGCCGCGCTTGGTCGCGGCGACCGCGTGGATCTCGTCGATGATCACCGTCTCGACGCCGGCCAGGGTCTCGCGCGCCTGGCTCGTCAGCATGAGGAACAGGGACTCCGGCGTCGTGATGAGGATGTCGGGCGGTTCGCGCAGCATCAGCCGGCGGTCGGATGCGGGTGTGTCGCCGGAGCGGACGCCGACGGTGATGGTCGGGACATCCGTCCCCAGTCGCTTGCCGGTCTGCGTGATGCCCACCAGAGGGGAGCGCAGGTTGCGCTCGACATCGACGCCGAGCGCCTTGAGCGGCGAGATGTAGAGCACGCGGGTCCTGTGCTTCGGGTTCTCGGGCCGAGGCGTCGTGGCCAGCCGGTCGAGCGACCAGAGGAACGCCGACAGCGTCTTGCCCGATCCGGTCGGCGCGACCACCAGGGCGTGCGCGCCCGAGCTGATCGCGTCCCAGGCGCCGGCCTGCGCAGGGGTCGGTTGCGCGAAGGCGCCCTCGAACCACTCGCGCGTGGCGCGGGAGAAGCGGGCGAGTGGCTCGAGGGGCTGCTGCTCCATCCGGCCATCTTCCCCGGAACCGCCGACCCTCGCAGCGTCAGGGCAGCCGGGCCTTCAGGAATGCCGCGATGTCGTCGAGCTCCTCGCGCGAGATCGAGTGCCCCAGCCCGGGGTAGACGTGCTCCTCCAGGTCGACGTGGGCGGACAGCCACGCCTCGCTGAGCGCGATGGGCCCTGGCTCGATCCTGGGGTCCGCGTCGCCGCGGCCCCAGAACACAGGATGCCGCGCGATCGCGTCATCCCCGGGCTCCGACCCCTCGCCGACGAGCCCCGACAGGTTCAGCGCGTAGCCGACCCGCTCGGGCACCCGTCGGAGCAGCTGCAGCGAGACGACCGCGCCCTGCGAGAAGCCCAGCAGCCCCAGGCTCGACGGCGCGAACGGCTGACCGTCGAGCCAGCTGAGCACGGCGTCCGCCGCGCCGTCGACCTGGTACGGGAACGGGTTGCCGGGCCTCGTCACCTGGAACCAGGAGAAGCCCGGGCCGTCGGGGACCGGGCCGCGCAGCGACGCGACGACCAACTCCGGGGGGAAGGCGTCGGCGAGGCCGGCGAGGTCGGCTTCCTGCGATCCCCTCCCGTGCAGCATGAGCAGCAGCGGGCGGTCGGCGCGTTCGGACTCGGGGCGGCTCCAGAGCACCGCGTCGTCGTCCAG
>WOYR01000119.1:1905-4075 GCA_011620705.1 Microbacteriaceae bacterium
GGCGGTCGGCGCGTTCGGACTCGGGGCGGCTCCAGAGCACCGCGTCGTCGTCCAGCATCAGGGTCTCGGCCATCAGGGGTTCCTTTCGTCGTGGTCGCGGCTGTCGCGGCTGTCGTGCTCGCGCAGGAAGTCGTGCACCTCGCCGAGTTCGGCATCCGTGATCCAGTGGCCGACGTCCTCGTAGATGCGCTCGGTGAGGGTGCTGTGCTCTTCCAGCCATTCGCGGGTCGCGACGAACTGCGCGCCCGGTACCACGTCGTCCCTCGTCCCGCGGCCCCAGAAGACCGGCGGGCGCAGCACCTCCAACTCGGGGTCGCCCGGATCGACCGTGTCGTCGGCGGTGCCCGACAGCAGCACCAGCGAATCGATGAGTTCCGGATGCCGCCGCAGCGCCTGCAGCCCGAGCACTCCGCCCTGCGAGAAGCCGAGCACTGCCACCGATGAGGCATCGCCTCGCGCGTGCGCCAGCCAGTCCGCGAACTCGTCGGCGCTCCGGTTGAGCGGGGCCGGCCGGGATGCCGCGACATCGAACCACGACCATCCATCGCCCGAGGGGATCGGTCCGCGCGGCGAGGCGATCACATGGTCGAGCGGGAGGTAGGGCGAGAGCTGGAAGAGCGCGCCCTCGTCGCTGCCCAGTCCGTGCAGCAGCACCAGCAGCGGCTTGTCCGCCCGCTGCCCCACCGGAGTGCTCCAGATGACGGCGGCGGGGTCGATCGGCATGCGCCCAACGCTACCCGGCCCGTTCACGAGGGCTACCAGACGATGACGAGCTTGCCGCGGCGCCCCTGCTCAGCAGCAAGCGCGCGGTAGGCGTCGGCCGCCTGCGCAACCGGGAAGGCCTGCGCCACCTTCGTGGTGATCGCGCCGTCCTCGGCGAGGCGCACCAGCTCGGCGAGGCCCGGCTGGTCGACGCTGACGCCGACGCGCGACACGTCGATGCCGCGCTCCGGCTCGGGGATCACGGTGACCGAGCGGTAGCGGCCGCCGTCGCGCACGGCCTCGAGCCCGATCGCCGTCCCCGGGACCGTGTTGAGCACCGCATCCACGCCATCGGGGACGAGCCGGCGCACCGCCGCACCCGGATCGGGCGCATCGCGATCGACGAACTGCGCACCGGCCGCCAGCAGCTCCTCGCGGTCCTTCGCCGCGGCGCTCGCGATCACGGTGAGCCCGGCATGCAGCGCCAGTTCGACGGCGAGCTTGCCCACCCCGCCGGCCGCGCCGGTGACGAGGAGGGTTTCGACGGCTGCCCCATCAGAATCAGTCGCAGCCCTCAGCAGGTGGAGCGCTGTCAGCCCGTTCAGGCCGAAGGTGGTCAGCTCGCGCGATGGCAGCTTGCCGGATGCCGCGGCGATCTGCTCGAGCGGCAGCGCGACCAGTCCGGCCTGCGTGCCGTGAGCGGTGGCGAACCACGGCGAATAGCCCAGCACCTGCGTGCCCACCAGGCCGGGGTCGACCCCTTCGCCGACGGCCCTGACGGTTCCGGCGAGATCCCAGCCCGGGATGTACGGCGGCTCGAACCGGCCGGCGACGCGCCCGGCCAAGGCGCCGTTGACCAGGCCGTAGTCCGCCGGATTCACGGTCGCGGCTTCCGTCCCCACCAGCACCTCCCCTGCGGCGGGCACCGGATCGGGCAGCTCGAGCACCTCGATCGAGTCGGGGCCGGAAGGATTCGTGACGGTGACGGCGATCATGCCGTCCACAGTATGACCCGGGGATCGCCGTCCGCTGGGTCACAATGGAGCATGAGCTCTGTGGGAACCCCCGACCCGAACTCGTCCTGGCTGTCGGATGCCGAGCTGGCCGACGCCCGCCGCCGCATCCCGATCCTCTACGTGGAGGCGGTGCCGGTCCGGGTCGACGGGATGGGCGTCGTGACCAGCGTCGGCATCCTGCTGCGCGCGAACTCGCAGGGAGACATCACGCGCACGCTGGTGAGCGGCCGGGTGATGTTCGGCGAGACGATCCGCGACGCGCTGTTCCGGCATCTGGAGAAGGATCTGGGCGCGCTCGCCTTCCCGCAGCTGCCGGCGAGTCCTGTGCCGTTCTCGGTGGCCGAGTACTTCCCGATCCCGGGCCTGAGCGCATACGTGGATGAGCGGCAGCACGCCGTCTCGCCGGCCTACGTCGTGCCGGTGACCGGCACCCTCGAGCCGCGCTCCGACGC
>WOYR01000280.1 GCA_011620705.1 Microbacteriaceae bacterium
CGCGATCCTCTGCCAGCTCACCAGCCTCGGCTTCGCGCCGATCATCGTGGTCCAGCCGCTCGGCGTCGTCGCGCTGGTCATCACCTCGGTGGTGAACGCGCGGGTGTCGCACACCCGGCTGACCCGTCCTGCGGTCCGTGCGATCGCCTTCTGCGTTGCGGGAATCGCGATCTTCGTCACGGTCGCGGCTTTCGTGGCGCGGGAGACCCTGATCCAGGGCCAGCAGCTGCTCATCATTCTGATCATCATGGGGTGCGTTCTGGCGATCCTCGGGCTCGGTTTCGCCGTGTTCCGCAAGCGGTTCACCGCGATGTTCTACATCATCTCGGCCGGCGTGCTCTACGGATTCGTGGCCACCCTGGCGAAGGTCGTCATCAACCGGCTGATCAACGGCAATTTCGAGTGGCTGACAGTGGGATGCGTCGCAGCCCTCCTCGCGGCGAGCGCCCTCGGCGCCTACTTCGTGCAGACCGCGTATTCCGTCGGCTCCCCGGACCTGGTGATCGCCGGTCTGACCGTCGTCGACCCCATTGTCGCCGTGTCGATCGGCATCACCGTGCTGGGGGAGGCCGCCGGCGCCCCGCTGTGGACCGTCTTCGTCTGGATCGTCGCGGCCGCCGCCGCGGTCTACGGGGTGTTCCAGCTCGCCCAGACCCGCGCAGCGCAACTCGCGGCGGCTCAGGCCGAAGCTGCGAAGATCGACGGGGCCTGAGGTAGCGTTGGCGCAGCATCCTCCCGTGCGCAGAGCATCGTCTCTGGGCCCCGATCCGAAGGACACCGAGTGACCGACGCGCCGTCCGCGCGGCAGCCGATGCGGATTCTGATCGGCTGCGACACCTTCGCCCCCGACCTGAACGGAGCGGCCAGCTTCTCGAAGCGCCTCAGCGTCGGGCTCGCCCGGCGCGGCCACGAGGTGCACGTGATGGCCCCCGCACAACCCCGCGCAACCGGCACCTTCGCCGAGGTCCACGACGGCCAGACTCTGACGGTGCACCGCATCCACAGCTGGCGCTGGCCCCCGCATCCGTGGTTCCGCTTCATGCTGCCGTTCACGGCGAAGGCGCATGCCACCAAGGTCGTCGACAGCATTCATCCGGATGTCGTCCATTTCCAATCGCATTTCGTCATCGGCTTCGGGCTGGCCCCCGTCTCGAAGGCCCGGGGCATCCGCCTGGTCGGCACCAACCACACCATGCCCGAGAACCTGGTGCAGCACGCCACCATCGTCCCGAAGCCGGCGCTCGACTGGCTCACGCGGGCGCAATGGAGGTCGGCTCGACGGATCTTCGGCATGGCCGATGCGATCACCAGCCCGACGGAGAAGTCGGGAGAGTACTTCGTCAGGATGACCGGGCTGCGCGACGTGATCGCGATCTCCAACGGCATCGACACCTCGGTCTACACCCCCGACTTCAGCCGGCAGCCCGACAACCGCATCGTCTACGTCGGCCGGCTCGACGAGGAGAAGCACATCGACGAGCTGATCCAGGCCGCGGCCAGGATCGACCCGCAGCTCGACGTGCAGGTCGACATCATCGGCGGCGGCGAGATGAAGCAGAAGCTGCGGGACCTCGCGGCGTCGCTCGGGGTGAGCGATCGCATCCATTTCCTCGGCAAGCTGAGCGACGAGGACCTTCGCGCGACGCTGAGGCGCGGCACCGTCTTCGCGATGCCGTCGCGCGCCGAGTTGCAGTGCATCGCTGCGATGGAGGCGATGGCCACCGCGCTGCCGGTCGTGGGCGCCAACGCGATGGCGCTTCCGCACCTGGTGCACGAGGGTGAGAACGGCCACCTCTACGAGCCCGGGGACATCGACGGCTTCGCGGCCGCGCTCACTGATGTGCTGACCGCAGATCCGGAGCGGCTCAAGGGCATGAAGGAGGCATCCCTCGAGGTGGTCACACACCACGCGATGTCCCACACGCTCGACGTCTTCGAGGCGCTGTATCGTGGGGAACCGGTGACCGAACCGGTCATCGAACCCGAGTCGGCATCCGCGGCGGAGCAGCAGCGGCAGGGGCGGCGGCGCGGGGCGGTAGCTCAGCCGGTTAGAGCAAGGGACTCATAATCCCTGGGTCGCGGGTTCAAGTCCCGCCCGCCCTACTGATGATTGCGGATACCCCCCATAGACTGCCTTCGGCTGCAGCCGCCGCAGGGTGCGGCAATGGGAGTGTCGCGTGAGCGTGATCGTCGTCGTGGTTGCCGCGGCGCCCGCGGCGCTCCTTGCCTGGCATCTTCTCCTGCCCGGCGCGCCCAGGTGAACGAGAAGTCGAGCCTCCGCGAGGCGCATCGGCTCGACACGGGCTACGACGCGGTCCTGTTCGACATGGACGGCGTCGTCACCAACACGGCCACGATCCATGCGATGGCATGGAAGCAGTTGTTCGACGGCGTGCTGCGCGACCCGCGCATTCATGTGGACGATCCCGAGAGGACCTTCGATCCGGTGGTCGACTACGGCCGATACGTGGATGGGCGGACCCGCGAAGACGGCGTGTCCGCGTATCTCGGCGCCCGAGGGGTCACGCTGGACGCCGGGCGGCCCGACGACCCGCCAGAGGCGTTGACCATCGCAGGACTCGCCGCCCGCAAGAACGAGCTCTTCCTCGCGGAGCTTCAGCGGCGGGGCCTACGGGTCTATCCGGGCACAGCAGGGCTGCTGCAGCGCCTGCGGGAGGCGGGGGTGCCGGTCGGGCTGGTCACCGCGAGCAGGAACGCACAGCAGATGCTGGCCGCGGGCGGGCTGACCGGCAGCTTCGACACCGTCGTCGATGGTCAGACCGCAGCCGCGCTCCATCTGCCGGGCAAGCCGGACCCCGCCCTGTTCTTCGAGGCGGCCCGACGCCTGGGGGTTGCTCCGGCGCGCACAGTGATCGTCGAGGACTCGGTCGCGGGCGTGGAAGCCGGTCGACGGGGGGGCTTCGGGCTCGTCGTCGGAATCGACCGCTCCGAACAGCGGGAGCAGCTCGACGCGGCGGGTGCCGACATCGTCCTCAATGATGTCGGCCAGCTGGATCTCGGGGTGTCTTTGACCGACCCCTGGCTGCTGGTCTATGAAGGCTTCGATCCCGCGCACGAAGGGCACCGGGAGGCGCTCACCGCACTGGGCAACGGCTACCTGGTCACGCGCGGTGCCCGGCCCGAGCACCACGACGACGGAATCCACTACCCCGGCACCTACCTCGGCGGCGTCTACAACCGCTTGACGAGCACGATCCATGGACGTGCTCTCGAAGAGGAGCACCTGGTCAACACGCCCAATTGGCTCCCGCTCGACCTTCGCATCGGAGACGGGCCGTGGTTGTCCACCGGTCAGCTCGCCGAGCACGGCGAACGCCGCGAGCTGGACCTTCGCCGCGGGCTGGTCACCCGACGGGCGATCCTTGCCGACCCGGGGGGGAACCGCCTCGAGCTCGTGCAGAGATCCTTTGTCTCGATGGACGACCCCCACCTCGCGGTCCTGGAGACCACGATCCGCACGCAGGGCTGGAGCGGATCGATCGCGCTGCGCGCCGGGATCGATGCGGGCGTGCGCAACACCAACGTGGCCGCATACCTCGGCACGGATGCCACCCACCTCACCCCTCCGGCGTTCCGGCACGTCGACGACATCACGCTGTGCGACGTGGAGACCCGGCAGAGCAGGCTGCGCATCGCCACCGCCGTTCGCATCCGGCTCACCGGTGCGGACGGTGCGACCGGACGGAGCGCAGAGAAGGGATCGCAGTCCACCCGCGAGTTCCGCGTCCGCTTGACCGAGGGCCGACCGGTGACCATCACCAAGACGGCGGCGATCTTCACCTCCCACGATCGGGCCATCACCGAGCCAGGGAGTGCAGCTCTCGACCATCTCGAGAAGCACGGCGGGGATGCCGCGATCCTGCTGGAGCGACATGAAGCTGCGTGGCGGCGGCTCTGGGATCTCTTCGCCGTGACACTCGGCGCCGACCGGCACAGCCAACTCATCCTGAACCTGCACGTCTTCCACCTGCTGCAGACGCTGTCAGGGCACACCGCCGAACTCGATGCCGGTGTGCCCGCCAGGGGCCTGC
>WOYR01000233.1 GCA_011620705.1 Microbacteriaceae bacterium
GGTCATTGACGGCGACGGTGAAGCGGGCGTACTCGTTGCCCGACTCTCCCGCGCCGTACTCCGGGTCGCCGGTGAGGTTGCCCTCAATGGTGACGGGGATCTTGGTTGCCATTTCATCCTTCCCTTCTCTGTGCAGCCCGTGGGGGCTGTTCGGCGTGGGACCGGTTGGTCCACGCGTCCCATTCCTGCTCGTCGGTCACGTTCGACCATGAGCGGGGTCTGAATCCGTCGTGCGTGCTGGTGCATCCGCTGCCTGAGTTGCGGAGGCGCGCCTGCGCGGTGGCGAACCGTTCGTGCCAGTTGAGGGGGCCGAAGCCGGCGTCGGTCTCATCGAACGCGGCCTGGTGAGCGGCGTGCAGCGCGGAGAGCTCTTCGACGAGGTCGCCGTGCTGCCACCAGCAGTTCGGCACCATGCTGACGGGCAGGTGATAGCGGACGGTGAGCCATTCGACGAACGCGCGCAAGGCGACCCATTCGGCGTGGGCTAGGTTATCGTCGAGTTCTCGCCAGTTGACCGAGAACCCTCCGACGGGCTCGGACGGTTCGCTGCGAGCGGCGGAGGCGGCGTTGTCGGTGGCGGTCATGTCTTGCGACAGCAGTTTGCGGGCGCGTTCGCGCTGTTCGTCGTTCATGCGGTCTCGTCCCGCCGTTGTGCGAGCTTGTGCTTCAGGCGGCTGATGGCGAGCAGTGACCCGTTGCGTCGGTTCCGGTGCCGCGAGAGCACGACGTCGCGATCGATCAGCCGGTGCAGTAGCTCATGGCATAACGGATGCAGCGCCACAAGGTCGTCGTGCCGTTCACGCGCGTGCCACCGGCCCTCGGAGAAGGTCACGCCGGCGTAGTCGAGGTGATGCAGCTCGAGCTGCCGCTTCGTCGCCGTCTGTAGACAGGCCGCGCATCGCAGCTCGCCCTGCCGATCGAGTTCGGCGTGGAACCAAGGTCGCCGGGTTCGAAGACAAGGGAGGAGCGCACCATCACTTCATCCCCAGTCCGAGCGGCAGCGCATTGACCATGAGAGCCTCGGCTTGCTGGCAGTACAGGATCTGCGCTTCCATTCCGGCGCGGGCGAGCGCGTTGCGCATCCCGGCGACGGCCTGATCGAGGCGCTCCTCGTCAGGGGCCGAGATGGTGAGGTAGCCGCCGTACCGGAACTAGCCGTGCCCGGCCACGATCTCCTGCTCCTGCTTCTCGAGGGCGTCCCAGTCCGCAGCATCCGCCGCACTGCCGTCGGCACCGCGCTTGGCGCGCAGCTTCTCGTTGCCGCGCCACACCTTCTTCTCGTCGCGGATGCGCTTGAGCGCCTTCGATACCGGCACCGGGGTGAGGACGAGCGAGAGGATGTGGGTGACGGCCTCGTTGGTGCTGGGGTGCCGGGCGAAGACGAGCGGGGCGACGAATCCGATGGGAGCGTCGGAGCGGGGCCATTCGTGGATCCACATCGTGCTGTGCACGCCGGAGTCGGTGTAGACGACACCGTTGCGGCCCTTCGGCTCCTCGAAGTACATCGGCCCGATCGCGGACGGGTCTACGCCCGCGTGATCGTCGGTGCGGTTCTGCACGTTGGTGGCGAAGGCGGGGTCGAACGCGACCCGGGCGAGAGCTGCGACATCCCGCGAGGACAGCCACCGCCGCACGTGCACCTTCGCGGACTGCAACGCGTCGGCGAGGTTCCCCGCCTCGAGGCGCGCCAGCGCGATGACCGCGTCGCGTCCGCCGCCGAGGGACTTCAGCTGCGCACCGAGGGCGACGAGGTCGAGGGTGAAGGTGAGGTAGTTGCGGTGTGCGACGGCGAACGGCTCGGACTGGTCCATCACCTGGTGGTAGTTCGTCGCGACCGGTGACAAGGCGTCGAGGCCGCGGCGGCGGACGACATCACTGTAGTGGTCGCGCGCGGCCCGAATGGTCGTCGGCGTGGTCCGCTCCTGCAGCGTGACCCGCTTGATTCCAGGCCGTTGCGTGAACGACGCCAGCACCCGCGACCACTGCTGGGCGAGATCGAACCGTTCGGCGGTGTCGTGCATCAGGAATCCCTGCACCTCGAGCTCTGCCGTGACCGACGCAGTGCGGTCGCGCGGATTGTATGCACACGAGACCCCGTCGGCGTCCCAGAGCTGCACCGACGCCCGCGTGCCGGGAAGGTTCAGGGTTCCTTCGAGGTGCGCTTTCTCGGGTCGGTATCGGTGCTGGGTTGCCCCCATCGTGTGACGCACTTGCTTCATCACCCAGAGTCCTGCCATGCGCGGGGCCGAGATCCCATGGATCGTCGTCAGCGCTGCCCCGCCGAACAGCAGATACACCGGCGCGGAGTACAGAAGCCCGAGGGGTCCGAACCTGTTCACGCCGATGAGCAGTACGACGGCGGCGACGGCGATGAACGCGAGCTGCCACCCGTCCATGCCCATCACGACCCCCTGCCGGGAGCGGCGGGGCAGGCGGACCGGGCGGGTGTAATCCGAAGTCGTCATGGGGTGCTCCTGTCAGGCCTGTGATTGGGAGTGGGGGGTGGCGCCTGCGGTGTCGTGGAAGGGGCCGCAGCCGTTGGTGCTGGCCGAGGGGATGAGGTCGCCGGGGTAGATCCGGGTGCGGGGCTCGGTGCGGGACGGCTGGCCGGGGCGGCGGCGCCACGCGGACCGGTGGCGGTGGATGCGCGGGCGCCCGGGGTCGCGGTGGAGGCGGATGCTGCGCCGCGCGCCGCCCCGCCGGGGATGCCGGCCGGGGTGGCGCCGAGGCGGGTGGGGATGCGCATCGCGGAACGTCCGGCGTTGCCGGCCATGTGGGCAGCGCCGGAGCCGAGCCGGGAGCCCACGCCGTCGGCGGCGGCCGCGCCCACGAAGCTGAACAGCCCGAAGATCGCGAACGGCGCGAACGCGACCAGCACCAAGCCCACGAGCAGTGGCCAGGACTGGGGGTCCCAGATGGTGCTGACGGTGGCGAGGCCATTGATGATGAGGGTCACGAACCCGATCGTGAGGGGCCCGGTGAGCAGCAGCACGACGACGGCGCTGGCGTAGCGGACGACCCACTGCGGGCCGATGCCGCGGACGGGGAAGATCATCCACGCGATAGGGCCGACGGCGATCAGGGCGGCGAGGGCGATGTTGCGGAACGCGAATACGACCATCAGCAGCAGCATCGACAGCATCAACAGCGCGTGGATGAGGAACGCGAAGAAGTAGTTCGCCTGGCCGCCCGCCCACATCACGCTCTGGAGTGTCGAGAACAGGCTCGCCGGACCTTCGCGGCTCATCACGTACCAAGTGAGATCGTCGATCGCGTTGAGCAGATGCCCGGTCAGCCACAGGGTGAGCGGCACGGCGGGGACGGCGATGAAGGTGCGGACGATGGCGCCGACGAGTTCGCTGCGGTCGCCCGAGATCGCGGCGGCGGCGATCGCCCACACCATCGCCCCGAACAGGACGACGAGCACCGCCCACTGCCAGAACGACCACTCGCTGGTCGCCGCGCTCCACAGCAGCGACTCCGTATCGAAGCGCATGTTCATCGCGACCGAATACATCGCGCCTGTGGCGGTGATCGCCATGCCTCGGCCGGCGTTCTCGAAGGTGAGGCAGACGACGTCGCCGAGGCTGCATCCGTACTCCACGATGAGCGGCTTGCCGCCGACGGACTTGATCGTGGCGACGTGCTCCTCGTATGTGGTGCAGATCGTCGAACGCTGCCCGTCGACGAGGACACCGAGGAAGCACTGCTGCGGCTTCACCAGCGCCGCGTCCTCGGGGGTGCAGGTGATCTGACCAGACGAGGCCCGGCAGTCGACCGGGTACGCGGGCGCGGACCACGGTTCGCCTGCAACCGGCGTCGCCTCGGTGCGCACTTCCGTTGCGGCGACGGATGGTGTGCCGCCTTCTGCGTGCGCAGGGGAGAGCGCGCCGACCGTGGCGAAGAGCCCGATGAGGGTTCCGGCCAGCGTGACCCGCAGCATCCACATGGTCGTCAGAATCCGAAGTCGAAGTTCACGAACCAGGCGAACAGGCCGGATGCGGCGCCGAGGACGGCGGCGGCGATGAAGATCCAGAGGATGTTCTCTC
>WOYR01000276.1 GCA_011620705.1 Microbacteriaceae bacterium
GAGGATCAGCGCCGCGACCGCGACCGTGGCGGCCAGGCCGGAGCGGCGGGCGATCGAGCGGCGGAAAGGTCGGCGTGCGCGCATGCCGCGAGCCTAAGGTACGTGCTCAGAGCGACGCGATGATCTCGCGCATCAGGGCGGCGGTCTCGCTCGGCGTCTTGCCGACCTTGACCCCCGCGGCCTCGAGGGCCTCCTTCTTCCCCTGCGCGGTGCCCGCCCCGGCCGAGACGATCGCGCCGGCGTGGCCCATCGTCTTGCCCTCGGGGGCGGTGAAGCCCGCGACATAGCCGACGACCGGCTTGGTCACATGGGCTTTGATGAACTCGGCCGCGCGCTCCTCGGCGTCGCCGCCGATCTCGCCGATCATGACGATCGCCTTCGTGTCCGGGTCGGCCTCGAAGGCGGCGAGCGCATCGATGTGCGTGGTGCCGATGATCGGGTCGCCGCCGATGCCGATGGCGGTCGAGAAGCCGAGGTCGCGCAGCTCGAACATCATCTGATAGGTCAGGGTGCCCGACTTGCTGACCAGTCCGATCGGGCCGGTGCCCGTGATCGTGGCCGGCGTGATGCCGACCAGCGACTCACCAGGGGTGATGATGCCCGGGCAGTTGGGGCCGATGATCCGGGTGGCGCCGCCTTTCGCCTTGGCGTGCGCCCAGGCGTCCGCGCTGTCCTGCACCGGGATGCCCTCGGTGATCACGACGAGCAGCGGGATGCCGGCGTCGATGGCCTCCATCATGGCGTCCTTGGCGAAGACCGGGGGCACGAAGATGATCGAGGTGTCGGCCCCGGTGGTGGCCATGGCATCGGCGACCGTGCCGAACACCGGGAGCGAGATGCCGCCGTCGTGCTCGACCGTGGTGCCAGCCTTGCGGGCGTTGACGCCGCCCACCACCTTCGTGCCGGCCTTGAGCATCAGCGCGGTGTGCTTGGTGCCCTCGCCGCCGGTGATGCCCTGGACGATGACCTTGTTGTCCTTGTTGAGGAAGATCGACATGTTCTAGTTAGTCCTTCGAGATCTCGACGAGCTCAATCAGCGGGCGGCGAGCGCAGCAGCCTTGTCGGCGCCGTCGTCCATGGTCGTGGCAAGAGTCACGAGGGGGTTGTTCGCGGCCGTGAGGATCGCGCGGCCCTCTTCCACCTGGTTGCCGTCGAGTCGGACGACGAGCGGCTTGGTCGCCGCCTCGCCGAGGATCTCGAGGGCCTTGACGATCCCCTGGGCGACCGCGACGCAGGAGGTGATCCCGCCGAAGACGTTGACGAAGACGCTCTTGACCTGCTCGTCACCGAGGATCACGTCGAGGCCGTTCGCCATCACGGTCGCGGATGCTCCGCCGCCGATGTCGAGGAAGTTGGCCGGCTTCACGCCGCCGTGGTCCTCGCCGGCGTAGCTGACGACATCCAGGGTGCTCATGACGAGTCCCGCGCCGTTGCCGATGATGCCGACCTGCCCGTCGAGCTTGACGTAGTTGAGGCCGAGCGCCTTCGCCTTCGCCTCGAGCGGGTCGGCGGCATCCTTGTCCTCGAGCGCCTCGTGGTCGGGGTGGCGGAAGGCCGCGTTCTCGTCGAGCGAGACCTTGCCGTCGATCGCGAGGATGCCGCCGGCGCCGGTGAGCACCAGCGGGTTGACCTCGACCAGGGTCGCATCCTCGCCGGTGTAGACCTCGTAGAGCTTCACGAAGACCGGGGCGACCTTGTCGATGAGGTCCGCCGGGAAGTGCGCGGCGACCGCGATCGCCTTGGCCTTGTCGAGGTCGAGCCCCTCCTCGGGGTTCACCTCCACCCGGGCGAGGGCTTCTGGGCGCTCGACGGCGAGCTCCTCGATCTCCATGCCGCCCTCGAAGCTCGACAGGCTCAGGTAGCTCCGGTTCGCGCGGTCGAGCAGCACCGAGAAGTAGTACTCCTGCTTGATGTCGGCGCCTGCCGCGACCATGACCCGCTTGACGGTGTGGCCCTTGATGTCGAGGCCGAAGATGCCCTTGGACAGCTCCTCCGCGTCATCCGGGGTCTTGGCGACCTTGACGCCGCCCGCCTTGCCGCGCCCGCCGGCCTTGACCTGCGCCTTCACGACGGTGACCCCGCCGAGCTTCTCGGCCGCGGCGCGCACCTGGGCCGGGGTATCGGCGACGATGCCGGGGAGTACGGGGACACCGTACTTCTCGAAGAGGTCACGGGCCTGGTACTCGAAAAGATCCACGCTGCTTGCTTCTTCCGTTGGCGCTGGAGCTGACCGGCCCGACGCCCTCGCGAGGGAGGGACTGTCTCGACGCCGAGATAGTTCGATATCAAGAGACTCTCGAGCCGTAGAGAACTCTACCCGCTGCGGCTCGGGGCGCTGTCCGGGCGGGGACCCCGCGATCAGAACGTCCGAAGTTCTTGACGGATCCTGCGGCTCCCGCCCGCGGGCCTGCGACGATGGAGCCATGCGATCGACCGCCGGCTTGGAGGAGTACGCCGCCGACGGCGCGCTCGTGCTGGGCGGTGCGGCCGCGATCCTGCTCCAGGTGGCGGACCCCGTCGTCGCGCGCGGCGTGGCCGAGCACAGCGACTTCGCGCGCAACCCGATGAAGCGGCTGCGGAACACCCTGAGCTACGTCTACGCGGTGGGCCTCGGCTCCGAGCAGCAGTCGCGGCTGGCCGCCGGGTTCGTCGATCGCGCCCATGAGCACGTGCCCGGCGCGAAGGACCCCGCCCGGCAGCTCTGGGTCGCGGCGACCCTGCAGCAGCTCGGGGTCGCGGTGCACGAGCAGCTGGCCGGCCCGCTCGCGCCGGACGTCGCCGACGAGATCTACGCAGCGGGCGCCCGGCTGGGGACCATGCTCCAGCTGCCGCCCGGCGCGTGGCCGGCGGATCGCGCCGCCTTCGCGGTGTACTGGACCGAGGCGGTCGCGGGGCTCGAGGTGGGGGAGCAGGCGCGCGGGATCGCCCGCGAGCTGCTGCACAGCCGCGCGATCCCCTGGTGGACGCGACCGGCGATGCCGCTCGTCCGCGTGCTGACGAGCGGCCTGCTGCCGGAGACGGTGCGCGAGGCGTACGGTCTGCCGTGGCATCCACGGCGGTATCGCGCGGCGATGGGATTCGTGCGCGGGCTCAGACGTGCGACGCCCCGACGGCTGCGCGAGCTGCCGTCGAGGCGCCTGCTGGCGCGGCTGGACGAGGGTCAGTCGGCGAGGATCCGGTAGAGCTCGCGACGGAGCTCGTCGAGCTTGGCGGTCGCGGCTGCGCGCTGCTCCGGCGTCGACGAGCGCGGGAACTGCTTCACCGCGTCGAAGAGCTTGCCTGCGCTGGCCATGAACTCGCGGTCCACGCCCGTGGCGCGCGGGCCGGAGGCCTGCCACGCGGCATCCAGTTGCTCCTGGTGCTCCGCCGCATAGGCGGTGCCCTCCTCGGTCAACTCGTAGTCGGTGCGGCCGCCGCCACCGGCTGCGCCCTGCTGGCGCACGAGGCCCTCGTCGACGAGCTGCTGCAGGGTCGGGTAGACCGAGCCGGGGCTCGGCCGCCAGGCCTGGCCGGTGCGCTCGGCGATGCCCTTGATCAACCCGTAGCCGGTGGCCGGCGCCTCGCTCAGCAGGGACAGGATGGCGGCGCGCACGTCGCCCTTGCGGGCACGGCCGTGGCCTCCCCACGCCTGCGCGAAGTCGCGCATCATCTCCGGGCCGAAGCCGCCGGGGAAGTCGCCGCCGAAGCCCTGGCCGAAGCCCGGGCCGCGGCCGCCGCGGCCGTAGCCCGGGTGCTGGTGACCGAAGTCGCCGTGCCCGTGGTCGCCGTGCCCGTGGTCGCCGTGCCCGTCGGGCATGCCGTGGTGGAAGCGGGCGCCGGCGATCCTGGCCAGGCGGGGGTCGAAGTCGTTGTGGTTCTTCATGAGAGATCTCCTTGGCCGGTCACGCCGCGGAGATGGAGTCCGCGAGTCATCATGACCGATACCGACACTATAGCGATATATCGGAATAGATTGCAAGATTCAGCGCGGAGTAGTCCATCGGGATAGGCGCTACAGCTTCTCGATCGGCGCGATCTTGATCAGCAGGCGCTTGCGACCGGCCTG
>WOYR01000114.1 GCA_011620705.1 Microbacteriaceae bacterium
GAGGACCCGGCAGCGCGCGCCATCCTGGCGCTCGCCGACACGCTCGCGACGCGCGGGGAGGGGGCTCCCCGCCCCCTCCCGTTCACGGCGTCGCGGTAGTCCCGCGAGATCCAGACATGGATCGACCCGCGGGATCCTGAATGGATCTACGCGGGTCGGTGGGCCCGAGAGGGTCGAGGCTGCGGCCTAGGCGCGACGGGTGGGGATGCGGCGGTAGCCGTCGCGCGCCGCGACGACGCCGGTCCCGGCGATGGCCGCGGCAGCAGCCGCGGCGACAAGGATCAGAAAAGCCATGACCTCATTCCAGCGGAAATCATCGTTCAGCACAATCGAATGATTGTGCATTGCCGATGTAGCTGCACTTAATCGAGCTACCATCGAACCATGGATGTCCGCCGCCTCGCCCTGCTGCGCGAACTGTCAGAACGCGGCAGCGTCACCGCCGTGGCGCAGGCGCTGCATCTGACCCCCTCCGCGGTCTCGCAGCAGCTCAAGACCCTGGAGCGGGAAGCGGGCGTCCCGCTCACCGAACGGGCGGGGCGCGGGCTCGCGCTCACGACCGCCGGGCACGCTCTCGCCGAGACCGCTCAGGACGTCGCCGTCGCCCTGCAGAAGGCAGAGGCCTCATGGTCGGAGTTCGTCGAGCAGCCGCGCGGCGAGGTCTCGGTCACCTTCTTCCCCACCGCTGGCGAGATGCTGCTGCCCGGATTCCTGACGCGCGTCTCGAAGGTGCAGGGCCTGAAGATCATCTGCACCGACCAGGACCCGCTGCTGCCCGACTTCGCCGATCTGACGGCGGACCACGACATCGTGATCGCCGACGCTCCCAGGGTGCTGCCGGGCTGGCGGGAACGCCGGCTCGTGACAGTGGAGCTGATGCGGGAACCGCTCGACATCGTGCTGCCGGAGGGGCACCCGCTCGCCGCTCGACGCGAGCTGACCCCGGCCGACGTCGTCGACGAACGCTGGATCGGCACGCCGGAGGGCTTTCCTTTCGATCGCATCCTGCAGAGCATCGAAGTGCTGACCGGCCGTGAGGCGGACATCGTGCAGCGATTCATCGACAACAGCATCGTGGAGGTGCTGGTCGCGTCCGGTCACGGGATCGCGATCCTGCCCCGCTTCACCACCCGCGACCGCGAGAACGGGCTCGTGACGCGCCCTCTGGTCGGCGTGCGCTCGGAGCGGGGCATCTGGGCGATCATGCAGCCGGACCGCGCGGTGCGGCCCTCGGTGCGACTGGTGGTGGACGCACTGCGCGAGGAGTCTGCGGCGTTCCTCGCCGCCCACGCCGGCTGAGCAGCGCCGCAGGCGCGTGCCGGAACCGGTCGTGCGGTGGTGTCAGGTGGCTTCGCCGTCGTAAGGGGCCGGGCGGCCCTTGCCGAGCTTGCGCTGGCGCTTCTCGTACGCCGACTCCACGTAGCGGCTCGTCGCGGGGCCGCCCGACTCCGGCTTCTCGCCGTTCACGGTCGCGCCCGCAGCGGCTCCGGCCGGCGCCGGCCCCGCAGGGTCGTCCTGCAGCGCCTCGCGGATGATGCGGCGCGGGTCGTACTGGCGCGGGTCGAGCTTCTTCCAGTCGACCTCGTCGAACTCGGGGCCCATCTCCTCGCGCATGCGGTCCTTGGCCCCGTTCGCCATGCCGCGCAGCGACCGGACGGCCCGCGCGAGTTGCGCGGCGTAGCCGGGCAGACGGTCTGGGCCGATCAGGAAGACGGCGATCACCGCGATGATGATCAGCTTGTCTGGCGTCAACCCGAAGGACACCCCTCCAGGATACCGGCGCGCACTGGGCCCCGGCCTAGAGTGCAACTGTGGCCGACAAGGAACTGAGCTGGAAGTACGCCGAGGACTTCGTGGTCGAAGCACCGGCCATCCTCAGCGCGCGGCAGCACTCGCTCGAACTCGGCATCGACCCCGTCTCCCCCGCCACCGGTGCGCAGCTCGCCGTGCTCGCCGCCGCGAGCTCGACCCACTCGATCCTCGAGATCGGCACCGGAGCGGGTGTCAGCGGCCTCTGGCTGCTGGCAGGGGCCCCGGATGCGGTGCTCACCTCGATCGACCTGGAACTGGACCATCAGCAGCACGCGCGGACGGCGTTCGCGACCGGAGGCATCCCGGCCAACCGGATCCGGCTGATCACAGGGCGCGCATCCGAGGTGCTCCCCCGCATGAACGACGGGGCATACGACCTGGTGCTCGTCGATGCCGATGAGGCATCGGTGCTCGACTATGTCGAGCACGCTCTGCGGATCGCCCGCCGCGGCGGACTCGTCCTCGTCGCGCACGCGCTCTGGCGCGGAAGGGTGGCCGATCCGGCTCGACGGGACAGCACCGCCGAGGACTTCCGCACGCTGCTGAGCACCATCGCCGAGTCATCCGCGGTGATCTCCGCGGTGAGCGCGGCAGGAGACGGGCTGCTTCAGCTGGTCAAGACCTCGGACTGATCGCGCGAGTCGCGATCACGAACCTCGGACCGACCGCGCGAGTCGCGATCACGAACCTCGGACCGACCGCGCGGGCTAGGCGGAGACCACGTCGGCCAGCGCGTCGTGCAGCTCTTTGGCTTCGGCGTCGTTGACCGACACGACGAGGCGACCGCCACCCTCGAGCGGAACCCGCACGATGATCAGGCGACCCTCTTTAACAGCCTCCATCGGCCCGTCTCCGGTCCTCGGCTTCATGGCTGCCATGTGGTGTCCCCTTTCGATGGATGCCTTCCATTATCCCGTATTCACGCCGGCTCCGGGAACCACGCACGTTCTGCCCCGCGCCTTTCGAGCCCCGTCGTGCTACGGCGGACTCCAGTCGAGACCGTTCACCCACCAGCAGATCGCCATCCAGCCGATCTGCCCGGCGATCCCCAGCACCACGATCGCGATGCGGTACCACAGCGCCTTCGGGATCGCGACGGCCCCGAGCGCGGGCGCGAAGGGCATCAGCAGCCGGAAGGTGCTCGACTGCGGGAAGAAGACCGCGAGCAGATAGACCGCGTAGCCGGCGAACCAGAACCGCACTTCCACGCCGAGGCGGCGCACCGGCGGGGAGAACAGCAGGACGGCGAACAGCGCGATGACGATGACGAGCACGACCGGTCCGACGACATCGGCCGCGGGGAACCCGATCCACCGCAGCCACCACTGCGCGCCCTGCACCCAGGGGGCGAAGGGCAGCAGCTCCTGGTAGCCGATGTAGCCGGCCCGCCAGGCCAACTCGGTGTCGGTGTATGCCGAGGGGACACCGGTGGCCGCCCAGGCCACCAGGGGCCAGACCACGCCGAGGAACGCGCTGCACAGTCCGACGACGATCACGGCGATCCGCTCGCGCACCGGGAACGGGTCGCGCGCCCTGGTGACGAAACGGTGGATCAGATGCAGCAGCATCATCACGGCGAAGGCCAGGCCGCTGGGGCGCGTCAGCGCCGCGATCCCGATCACGGGGATCATCAGGTAGTAGCGCCGGTCCTGCAGGAGCAGCAGCGCCATGAACAGGAAGAACAGCTGCATCGATTCGGCGTAGCCGACCTGCAGGATCGGCGAGAGCGGCGCCGTGCAGAACAGCACGACCGCGAACATCGCCGTGCCGCTCGGCAGCACCCGCGCCATGAGCTTGTAGAACAGCAGCGCCGCACCGAGCGCGAAGCCGAGCGAGACGATGACGCTCGCATACTCGAAGGGGATGCCGACCAGCAGGAAGCCGCGTACCACCGCCGGGTAGCCCGGGAGGAAGGCCCAGGCGTTCTGCGCCACATGCCCGTCGCCGCCGATCGGCAGCTGCGCCGGATACCCGACGATGGTGACGATGCGGTACCAGTCCGAGTCCCAGATCGCCGCGAACGAGAAGTAGTCGGGCTTCGGACCGGTCCAGTATGTTGCGCCCTGGATGTTGGCGAAGGCCAGCATGATCACGGTCGTCACGACCCGCGAGAGCGCGAAGACCGCGATGACCTTGACGTACCAGGGCGGGCGAGTCGGCCGACGCCCGAGACGGGGGTCAGCGCCCGCACCGCGGCGGAGGCCGGAAACGGCCTCCGCTTCTAAGCGGGCGCGCGCAGCCACGCCCGGAGGCCCCGCTCACAGCGCTCGATCTGCTCCACGGGGACCCGCTCGTCGTCCGCGTGCGCGAGCGATGGATCCCCGGGACCGTAGTTGACCGCCGGGATGCCGAGGGCCGCGAAGCGGGCGACATCCGTCCAGCCGTACTTGGGCCGGGCCTCGCCGCCGACGGCCGCCACGAAGGCCTGCGCGAGCGGGTCGCGGAGGCCGGGGCGGGCCCCCTCGGCCAGGTCGGTGATCTCGACCTCGAATCCCTCGAACAGCGCGCGCACCACCGCCTCGGCCTGCGCGGCGCCGCGGTTCGGCGCGAAGCGGTAGTTCACGCTCACGACGGCGTCGTCGGGGATGACGTTGCCCGCGACTCCGCCGGAGATGCCGACCGCGTTGAGCCCTTCGCGATAGACCAGGCCGTCCACCTCGATCGACTCCGGCTGGTATGCGGCGAGGATGGCCAGCACCGGCGCGAGGGAGTGGATCGCGTTCTCGCCCATCCAGGCGCGGGCAGAATGCGCGCGGGTTCCCCGGGTGCGGATCTCGGCGCGCAGCGTGCCGTTGCAGCCGCCCTCCACCTCGCCGCCGGTCGGCTCGCCGAGGATCGCGAAGTCGGCGGCCAGCAGTTCGGGGTGGTTGCGGGCGAGGCGTCCGAGGCCGTTCAGGCTCGAGGCGACCTCCTCATGGTCGTAGAACACCCAGGTGACGTCGACGAGCGGCTCGGTGATGGTCGCCGCGAGCGCGAGCATCACGGCGCAGCCGCCCTTCATGTCCACCGAGCCCCGTCCCCAGAGGACCGGCCGGCCGTCGGCTCCGTCCTCGACCCGCGATGGCAGGTTGCCGTTCACCGGCACGGTGTCGAGGTGGCCGGCGATGACGACCCGGCGCTCGCGTCCGAGCCGGGTGCGGGCGACGACCGCGTCGCCGTCGCGCAGCAGCTCGAGACCGGGGATGGTGCGCAGAGCGGCCTCGACGGCATCCGCGATCGGCCCCTCATCGCCCGACACCGATTCGATGTCGACCAGCGAGCGCGTCAACTCGACGGCGGAGGAGGCGAGGTCGATCGTCGGCACCGTGTCAGCCTACGGTCTGCGCACCACGACTCCTGCGAGGACGGAGCCGGGGGCCGATAGCCTGGGAGCATGACCGCCGCCTGGGGCCACGGGCTCGCCACCACCGCCACCTCCGCGGCCGGGTCCGGCACCGTGCTCGACACCTGGTTCCCCGCGCCGCGGCTGGGCGGGGCGCCGAACGGCGGGGCGATCCCGGAGGAACTGGCTGCCGGCTCTGGCCCGGACGCGCGCCGCGAGGTCGCGCTCGACGCGATCACCGTCGAGATCGACACGGATGCCGTTGTCGCCTCGACCCCCGACGCCTACTTGCGCCTGCACCTGCTCAGCCACCTGCTGCTCGCTCCGAACACGATCAACCTCGACGGACTGTTCGCCCACCTCCCGATCGTCGCCTGGACCACCGCGGGCCCGATGCTGCCCGAGGCTTTCGCCCGGCTGCGGCCCGCCCTGCAGCGGGCGGGCATCTCGGTGAACGGCATCGACAGGTTCCCGCGCCTGCTCGACTATGTGGTGCCCGAGCGGGTGCGCATCGCCGACGCTTCGCGGGTGCGGCTCGGTGCGCACCTCGCGCCAGGAACCACCGTCATGCACGAGGGCTTCGTCAACTTCAACGCCGGCACACTCGGCGCATCCATGGTCGAGGGGCGCATCTCGCAGGGGGTCGTGGTGGGCGACGGCTCGGATGTGGGAGGCGGAGCATCCATCATGGGCACCCTCTCCGGCGGTGGAACCCAGCGCGTGGCGATCGGCGAGCACGTCCTGCTCGGCGCCAACTCGGGCGTGGGCATCTCGATCGGCGACGACTCGGTGGTGGAGGCGGGGCTCTATGTGACCGCAGGCACCAAGGTGGCGCTCCTGGTGCCGGATGCCGAACCCCGCACCGTGAAGGCGGTCGAGCTCAGCGGGGTGGCCGGCCTGCTGTTCCGGCGCAACTCGCTCACCGGCGGCGTCGAGGTGCTGCCGCGCTCGAGCGGAGCCGTGGAGCTCAACCCGCAACTGCACGCCTGACGATCGCCCCTGTTTCAGTACGGCGCGGCAAGCCCGCCGAACATGGGGAAGTTCTTGACGTTCCGGGTGAGCAGGCGCACATCCAGGAGCACCGCGGTGGCGGCGATCGCAAGATCCGCGGAGTCGATGCCGGGGTTGCCCGGGAGCCATCGGCGTCCCAGCTCGCCTGCAACGTCTGCGACCCTTTCGTCCACGGGATGCCAGGTGAACACCGCGAGCAGAGCGCGAGTGGCGGTCTCTTCCGGAGCGCGCATGCCCGCCAGCACCTCCAGCCGCGTCATCTCGCTCGCGTGCAGCGGTCCGTCCTTCCGAGCATCACGGAGGATCGCAGCGGCTGCAGGCTCGCCCCGGAGCAGGTCGATGAGCACCGAGGTGTCGACGGCAACGCTCACCGCGCGGTCGCCTCGCGCACGCGATTGCCGGAACGAAGGCGCTCCACATACATCTCGCCGTCGAAGTCTCGGCCCTGCCATGCGCCTAACGCGGCATCGATTGCCCGAAGGTCCGTCTCGGCATCCCGCCCATCGCCGAATGTCCGCGTGACGGCCTCGCGGATCAGCGCGGAGATCGACCGCCCGGTCCGCGCGGCCTCCACATCGAGGATGCGCCGGTCTTCCTCGGTCAGCGATATCTGGGTGCGGAGCATGATGCAATCATCCATCACGCTTCGCCGGCTGAACCCCCTGACCGCGGCCTCGTCGCAGCCGTTCGAGGTCGTCGGCGAGGTGCTTCAGCTCGGAGGCGCGATCCTTCGCGGTGAGCGCTTGGTTCGTGACCGGGCTCTCGAAGGCACGCGCACCGCGCGCGACCGACACCTCGAACTCGTCGAGGAAGGCGCCGTGGGCGCGCCCGGCGATGTCATCGACCACCTGCGGGTCGGTGGCCATATCCGTCAGGCGAGATGCCAGGCCGGCCGACACCGCCGCCCGGCGCTCGAGGGTGTGAGCGTCTCGGGCCCGGAAGTCGTCCGGACTCTCCGCCGCGCCCGGCCGCTCGCGGGCGACCCGGCGCAGACCGCGGACCCGCCGGGCGTCCTTCTCCTTCTCGGCCGCGAGCTGCAGGATCTGCGCCGTGACGAGGTCCCGGACCCACCCCGCGTCGTAGTCCTTGCCATCGCGCAACAAGCCGACGATCAGTCGATTCGTGACGGCGAGGCGCGCCGCCGCGAGCGCGACCAGCACGCCATCCTCGATCTGGGCCTCGATGCTCGGCTGCGGCACCGGGAGCGGATCGGTGTAGGTGCCGACATCCACCCGCCGGCGCCGGCGGAACCACCTCACCGGCGGCAGCTCATGCGCACCCCGATGACCGGTACCGGCTCTAGCGGCCGGCGGGCCAGCGGCGTTCGGCCGGGCCGACGTAGAGCTGCTGCGGACGGCCGATCTTCGTGGCCGGGTCGTCGTTCGCCTCTCGCCACTGGGCGATCCAGCCGGGAAGGCGGCCGATGGCGAACAGCACGGTGAACATGCGCGGCGGGAAGCCCATCGCCTTGTAGATCACACCCGTGTAGAAGTCGACGTTCGGGTAGAGCTTGCGCTCGACGAAGTAGTCATCGGCCAGGGCCGCCTGCTCGAGCTCCTTGGCGATGTCGAGCAGCGGGTCGTTGACGCCCAGGTCGAAGAGCACCTCATCCGCGCTCTCCTTGACCAGCAGTGCGCGCGGGTCGAAGTTCTTGTAGACCCGGTGCCCGAAGCCCATGAGCTTGACGCCCTGCTCCTTGTTCTTCACCCGTTCGACGAAACGGCCGACGCTCTCGCCCGAATCGCGGATCTCGCTGAGCATCTTGAGAACCGCCTCGTTGGCACCGCCGTGCAGCGGCCCGGAGAGCGCCTGGATGCCCGCGGAGATCGACGCGAACATGTTCGCCTCGGTCGACCCCACCAGCCGCACCGTCGAGGTGGAGGCGTTCTGCTCGTGGTCCTCGTGCAGGATCAGCAGCCGGTCGAGGGCCTTCACCAGGACCGGGTTGACGTCGTAGACCTCGGCGAGGTTCCCGAAGTTCAGTTTGAGGAAGTTCTCCACGAAGCTCAACGAGTTGTCGGGGTAGAGGAACGCCTGGCCGATGGCCTTCTTGTGCGCATACGCCGCGATGACGGGCAGCTTCGCCAGCAGCCGGATGGTGTTGAGCTCGACCATCTCGGGATCGTGGGGATCGAGCGAGTCCTCGTAGTAGGTCGAGAGGGCAGACACGGCAGACGAGAGCACGGACATCGGGTGCGCGGTGTGCGGCAGCGCCGAGAAGAAGTGCTTCAGGTCCTCGTGCAGGAGGGTGTGGCGGCGCACCTTCTCCTCGAACTCCGCCAACTCGCTCCCGGTGGGCAGCTCGCCGTAGATCAGCAGCCAGGCGACCTCGAGGTAGGTCGAGTTGCGGGCGAGATCCTCGATCGGATAGCCGCGGTAGCGCAGGATGCCGGCATCGCCGTCGATGTAAGTGATCGCGCTCTTCGTCGATGCGGTGTTGACGAAGCCGTTGTCGAGAGCGGTCAGCCCCGTCTGCTTCGTGAAGCTGGCGAAGTCGATCGCGTCCTTGCCGTCGACCGCGGGGAGCACGGCGAACTCGGCCGTCGTCCCCTTGTGGGAGAACGTGACCGTGTCGGGATCGCCGAGGGAATCGTTCACCGGTACAGCCTATTCGGTGCGGGGTGCCGTTGCGGCATCCGCCAAGGGCTCCGCTCCCGATGCGGGCAGGAGAGCCAGACGCTCGGCGGCAGCAGCGATCCGCTCGTCGCTCGCGGTGAGCGCGAACCGCACGTGGCGAGCGCCCGCCTCCCCGTAGAAGCTGCCGGGCGCGACCAGGATGCCGAGCTCCGCGAGCGCCGCGACGGTCGCCCACGCGTCCTCGCCGCGCGTCGCCCAGAGGTACAGGCCCGCGCCGCTCCCGTCGATGCGGAATCCCGCAGACTCCAGCGCGGCGAGCAGCGTGCCGCGGCGGGCGCGGTAGCGCTCCCGCTGCGCCGCGACGTGCCCGTCGTCGCCGAGGGCCGCGATCATCGCGTGCTGCACGGGCGCCGGCGGGATGAGCCCTGCGTGCTTGCGGACCTCGAGCAGCTCGGCGATCAGCTCCGAGCAGCCCGCGACGAAGGCGGCGCGATAGCCGGCCAGATTGGACTGCTTGCTCAGCGAGTAGACCGAGAGCACCAGTCGGCGGCTGTCGCCGATCACCCGCCGATCCAGGATCGTGGGCGTCGGCTCGTCGCCGGTCCAGTTCAGCTCGGCATAGCACTCGTCGTTCACGATGACCGCGCCCAGCTCGCGCGCCCGTGCGACCGCGGCGGCCAGGCGCTCGGTCGAATCCACGTGCCCGTCCGGGTTGCCGGGGCTGTTGAGCCAGATCAGCCGTGTCTCGGCGGGCCACTCGGCCGGATCGTCCGAGGCGAGGGCCGTCGCCCCGACGATGGCGGCACCGATCGCATACGTCGGGTATGCCACCGACGGGTGCACGACGACGTCGCCCGGACGAAGACCGAGCATCCAGGGCATCCCCGCCACCAGCTCCTTGGAGCCGATCGTCGGCAGGACGTTCGCGACCCCGAGCGTCACGCCATGGCGGCGGGCGTACCAGTCCGCAATGGCTTCGCGCAGGGGCGGCGAACCGGCGGTCGCCGGGTACGAGTGCGCATCGGTGGCGGCCGCGAGGGCGTCGCGCACCAGCTGCGGCGCCGGGTCGACCGGCGAGCCGACCGACAGGTCGACCATCCCGGCCGGATGCCGGCGCGCGCGCTCCCCGAACGGCTCCAGCGCATCCCACGGGAAGTCGGGCAGCGCCAACGGCGCCCGTGCAGCGCGCACGGGCTAGTCCCCCTGGGGCGGGAGCGCCGAGATCAGGGGGTGGTCCCCCGCGATCACGCCGACCTTCGCGGCACCGCCGGGAGAACCCACCTCGGCGAAGAACTCGACGTTCGCCTTGTAGTAGTCCGACCACTTCTCGGGCAGATCGTCCTCGTAATAGATCGCCTCGACCGGGCACACCGGCTCGCAGGCGCCGCAGTCGACGCACTCGTCCGGGTGGATGTAGAGCATGCGGTCGCCCTCGTAGATGCAGTCGACGGGGCACTCGTCGATGCAGGCGCGGTCCTTGACATCCACACAGGGAAGGGCGATGACGTAGGTCACGCCTCCAGTCTATGCAAATGCCCGGGACTCATCCGGCGCCCGCTGGCGGCGGCATCCCGCTCAGGAACGGCGGCGATGCGGCAGGAGCACGAGCGCGGAGACCACGGCCGGACCGATCGCCCAGATCCACCCCGCCGGGCCGTCCAGGCTCAGCGCGACGCCTCCCGCACCGGGGAAGGCCAAGGCGGCGGCAGCAGCGAGCACGCCGACCGCGGCGGCCGCTGCGACGATCCGGCTGCCGAAGACGAGCCGGAATCCGGCGACGAGAGCTGCGACGATCGCGAGGCCTGCGATGAGGGCCCAGGGGAAGACCAGCCCGTGCGTGAAGGTCGTGATGACGCCGACGACGATGCCCACCAGCAGTCCGAACACCGAACTCAGCGCCGTCGCCCCGGCGCCGAGCGGTTCGGACTCGGGTTCCGATTCCGCCTCGTGCCTCTGCGCGATGTCCTCCATGGGCGAACCTCCGATGGACAAGACTAGCCCGCCGTGGTTAGGGTGGGATAAGTAAGGTAAGCCTCACCGAAGCTGGCGCTCGGCTCACCGGATCCGCATCCACCTCTCCCGAAAGCATCCCACCATGCTCGCCAACCTCCTGATCGGCCTGCGGGAAGGCCTCGAAGCCGGCCTCGTCATCGGCATCCTCGTGGCCTACCTCACCAAGCTCGGCCGACGCGACATGCTGTCCAGGCTCTGGGCCGGCATCGCCGGCGCGATCATCATCTCGCTGGGCGTCGGCGCGCTCCTGACCTTCGGCCCCTACGGGCTCACCACGCAGGCTCAGGAGGCGCTGGGCGGCAGCCTCTCCATCCTGGCCATCGCCCTGGTGACCTGGATGATCTTCTGGATGGCGCGCCACGCCCGCCACCTCAAGGGCGAACTGCAGGGCCGGCTCGCGAGCGCAATGGCCGGATCCACCGCTGCGATCGTGCTGCTGGGCATCCTCAGCGTCGGCAGGGAAGGCGTCGAGACCGCGCTGTTCGTCTGGGCGAGCGTCAGCTCGAGCGGGCAGGCGCTGCTCGGCTCGATCGGCGCGCTGCTGGGCATCCTCGCTTCGATCGCCGTCTCGTATCTGATCTACCGGGGCTTGGTGCGCATCAACCTGTCGCGGTTCTTCTTCTGGACCGGGCTCTTCCTGGTGCTCGTCGCCGCCGGGGTGTTCGCCTACGGCCTCGGCGAACTGCAGGAGGCCGGCATCCTCCCGACCACCGGGCCCGCCTACGACCTCGGCGGCGCCATCCCGGTGACCAGCTGGTACGGAACTCTGCTCACCGGCCTCTTCCAGTTCACGGCCGATCCGAGCTGGCTGCAGGTGGTCGGCTGGCTGCTCTACGCGGCGGTCGTGCTCACCCTCTTCCTGCGAGTCAGCCTCGGCGGGAAGGCCACGACGCAGGCGGTGGCACCCGCCCCCGCCGTCCAGGCGCCCGCCGTCGAGGCACCGGCCGTCGAGGCACCGCGCGCGAACGAGCCGTTGTCGCCCCTCGGCGAACGCGCCTGAAGCCATCCCGTCCGCCGAACCCTGCCGAGGATCCCCATATATGCCCATCCGCTCGCTGCCCATCGCCGGCATCGCCATCCTGACGGCCATCGCACTGGCCGGCTGCGTGCCGAACAGGGTGGCCGCCACGTCGCAGCTGACCGTCACGATGACCGACGACGGCTGCGCCGTCTCCGGCTCGACCGCCCCATCGGGCAACGTGGCCTTCACGCTGACCAACACGGGCACCGACGTGAACGAGTTCGAGATCCTCGCGGACGACAAGCTCCGGATCGTCGGCGAGAAGGAGAACGTGACCCCGGGCCAGACGGTGTCGCTGGTCGCCCGACTCCAGCCGGGAACCTACTACACCGGCTGCAGATTCCAGCAGGTCGGAGCCACCATCGGCCAGGCCGAGTTCACGGTCACCGGCACCACGATCGCGCTGGACCAGAGCACCGAGCAGCTGGCGAGGACCGCGGTGACCGACTACGTGTCCTACCTGCGATCGCAGGTGCAGCAACTCATCCCGGCTGTCGCGGGACTCACGACCGCCTACGAAGCCGGCGACGACCAGGCCGCCCGCTCCCTCTTCGCGGGTGCCCGTGTCTTCTACGAGCGGATCGAGCCGACCGCCGAGCAGTTCGGCGACCTCGACCCGAAGATCGACTACCGCGAGGTCGATGCCGTCGCCGAGGATCTCGGCTGGACCGGCTTCCACCGGATCGAGAAGGACCTCTGGCCGCCGGCCGCCGGCGCCCTCAACTCCGACGGGACCAGCGCGACGCTGAACTGGGCGCCGTCCACTCCCGCGGAGCGCAAGACCCTCGGCGATGGACTGGTCGCCGACGTGCAGCAGCTCTCGGACCTGGTCGACAAGAAGGACTTCACGGTCACCCTCGCCGACATCTCCAACGGCGCCATCGGGCTGCTCGACGAGGTCGCGAAGAGCAAGATCACCGGCGAGGAGGACTGGTGGTCGCACACCGATCTCAGCGACTTCCAGGCGAACGCGCAGGGCGCCGAGGTGGCATTCGGTGACGTCATGCCGATCGCCGCATCCCAGGGTGCAGCGGGGACCAAGCTCGTCGCCTCCATTCAGAAGGAGTTCGCCGCCTTGAACGCCCTTCTCATGAAGTACGGCAGCATCCAGGCCGGTTTCGCCCCATACGACCAGGTGACGGATGCCCAGCGCAGGGATCTCTCCAACCAGGTCAACGCACTGGCCGAGCCGCTCTCGCAGCTGACGCACGCAGTGCTGGGAGTGCCCGCATCTTGAGCGACCCCGAGCACGACCGCAGCCTGAGCCGCCGGAGCCTTCTCGGGCTGGCCGGTGCGGGGGCGGCGGGACTCGCGCTCGGCGGCGGAGCCGGGGTCGCGGCGACGACCGCCGCCCTTGCCGGGTCGACGCCCGATCCGGGCACCCGCTACGCCTTCTACGGGGCGCACCAGGCCGGCATCGTCACGCCGGCGCAGGACCGGCTCCACTTCGCCGCGTTCGACATGTCGGTCGCCGCCACCCGCACCGAACTGATCTCCTTGCTCGCGGACTGGACGGCCGCAGCCGCCCGCATGACCCAGGGCCTTGAGGTCGGAGACGGCTCCGTCGACGGCGATCTGCTGGCTCCGCCCGATGACACCGGCGAGGCGCGGGGACTGCCCCCGAGCGGGCTGACGATCACCTTCGGCTTCGGTCCCACGCTCTTCACGGATGCCTCGGGGGCCGATCGCTTCGGCCTCGCCTCCCGCACTCCCCCGCTGCTGGCGCCCCTCCCGCGCTTCGCCGGCGACGCCCTCGTCCCGGCGTCGAGCGGCGGGGACCTGTGCATCCAGGCCTGCTCAGACGATCCGCAGGTCGCCGTGCACGCGATCCGCAACCTGAGCCGCATCGCATTCGGGCGGGCGGCGCTGCGCTGGTCGCAGCTCGGGTTCGGCCGCACCTCCTCGACGTCGACCTCCCAGGCCACGGCCCGCAATCTCTTCGGCTTCAAGGACGGCACCGCCAACATCAAGGTGGAGCAGGGCTCCGCGGTCGATGCGGACGTCTGGGTGCCGGCGAGCGACGGGCCGGCATGGCTGGCCGGAGGCAGCTATCTTGTGGCGCGCAAGATCCGCATGGTGATCGAGAACTGGGACCGCACCCGACTCGGCGAGCAGCAGCGCGTGATCGGGCGCGACAAGGGCGAGGGTGCACCGCTGTCGGGCGGCACCGAGTTCACCGAGCCCGACTTCCAGGCGAAGGCGGCGGACGGGACGGCGAAGATCGACGAGGCGGCGCACGTGCGGCTCGCGCATCCGGACTTCAACAAGGGAGTGCGGCTGCTGCGCCGCGGCTACAACTTCGCCGACGGCAACGACCAGCTGGGCAGGCTCGACGCCGGGTTGTTCTTCATCTCATTCCAGCGCTCGCCCGAGCAGTTCATCGCCATCCAGCGCAGCCTGGCGCGCGATGCGATGAACGAGTACATCAGCCATGTCGGCTCGGCGATCTTCGCGGTGCCGCCGGGCGCGCGAGCCGGTCAGACGATCGGCGAGAGCCTCTTCGCCTGAACCCCATGCTGCGCCTGCGGACGCGGACCTACCTCTTGTCGACCTGGTAGCCGACCGCGTCCGGGTGCTTCGCGTCGGAACCTGCGGTGACGGTCACCGTGTAGTGGTCGTTCGTGAACAGTCCGACCGCGCTGCCGTTGACGCTCTGATCGGCGGTCGCGGTGAAGCCGGCGTCCTGCAGCGCGCTCGAGGCGTCGCTGTAGCCGGAGATCGGGTCGGACGACTTGATCCAGACCACCCAGCCCGTGCTCGTCGACGACGCGGTCAGGATGTCCCCCTCGATCAACGGGACGCTCGGCGGGAAGTCGCTCGGGATGACGGTCGTGGCATTGATGGCATCCGTCGGATTCACGGTGGGGATCGCAGTGCTGGGCGGGGTGGCGCTCGCGGTCGGCGTCGGCGATCGACTGGCGGTCGCCGATGCGGTCCCGCTGCCGGTTCTGCCGGCACCAGAGGCGCAGCCGACCAGCAGCAGCACAGAGGCAGCCGCGATGACGAATGGAGGGACCGCGGAGCGACTGGACATGCTGGCCTCTGATCACGAACCGGCTAGGTGAGGATATGTTACGCGATCATGCCGGTGCGCATGCCGGTCGCAGCTATCCGCTGGTCTTGTCGTAGGTCACGGTGTAGTTCGCGACCCATCCGGTCTTGTCATCGGCCTTCGTCACGACGACGAGAACCTTATACGGCCCATTGACGAAGGTGCCGGTTCCTCCCTGGGCGTCGCCGGAGTCCGGCTCACTGCCGACCGTGAAGCCCGCGCCGGTCAGCTGGCTCTTGATCTGCCCGTAAGCCCCGGCATCGGACACCTTGATGGTGGCGTTCCAGCCTTGGCCGTCTTTCGAGTTGGCGTTGCCGATGGACGCGCCGGTGAGCACTTCGCCCGAAGCCACCGGCACCGCCTTGGGCCAGTCCGAGGGGAGCTTGCCGGAGCCGAAGCTGCCGACGCCGGGGATGGCGATCCCGCCGCCGGCTGATCCGGGCAGGTGGAGGAGGCTGCATCCGGAGAGCAGCAGGGGGGACGCGACCAGCAGGGACGCGGTGAGGGCAACGGTGGCGAGGCGACCGCCTCGGGTGCGAGTTGTCATGCCGACAGTATGGCGCGGCGTGCGTTATGCCCGCGTAACGGAAAGAGGCGCAATTCCGGCCTCCGCGCATGGGGACGATGGGCCGGATCTCGCGGCCCGCGTCGCATCAGACGGTGGCGTCCTGCCGCTTGAGCCGTGCCGTGGAGCGGGCGCGGGCGCTCTGGTCGAGCTCCACCTTGCGGATGCGGACCACCTCGGGCGTGACCTCGACGCACTCGTCCTCGCGGGCGAACTCGAGGCACTCCTCGAGCGTGAGGCGCCGCGAGGGGGTCATCCGCTCGAAGTTGTCCGCGGTGGACTGCCGCATGTTGGTGAGCTGCTTCTCCTTGGTGATGTTGACATCCATGTCGTCGGCGCGCGAGTTCTCGCCCACCACCATGCCCTCGTAGACCTCCTGGGTCGGCTCGACGAAGAACGACATGCGCTCCTGCAGCGCGACCATCGCGAACGGGGTGGCGACGCCGGCGCGGTCGGCGACGATCGAGCCGTTGACCCGGGTGGTGATGGTGCCAGCCCACGGCTCGTAGCCGTGCGAGATCGCGTTGGCGATCCCGGTGCCGCGGGTGATGGTGAGGAACTCGGTGCGGAAGCCGATCAGGCCGCGGGAGGGGACCACGAACTCCATGCGCACCCAGCCGGTGCCGTGGTTCGCCATGCCCTCCATGCGGCCTTTGCGCGCGGCCAGCAACTGGGTGATGGCGCCGAGGTGCTCCTCGGGGGCGTCCACGGTGAGGTGCTCGAAGGGCTCGTACGTCTTGCCGTCGATCTTCTTCGTGACCACCTGCGGCTTGCCGACGGTGAGTTCGAATCCTTCGCGGCGCATGTTCTCGACGAGGATCGCGAGCGCCAGTTCGCCGCGGCCTTGCACCTCCCAGGCATCCGGGCGTCCGATGTCGACGACCTTGATCGACACGTTGCCGATCAGTTCGCGATCGAGGCGGTCCTTCACCATGCGGGCGGTGAGCTTGTGGCCCTTGACCTTGCCGATCAGCGGCGAGGTGTTGGTGCCGATCGTCATCGAGATCGCCGGGTCGTCGACGGTGATGGCCGGCAGCGGCCGCACATCGTCGGGGTCGGCGATCGTCTCGCCGATGGTGATCTCCTCGATCCCGGCCACGGCGACGATGTCGCCGGCGTGGGCCTCCTCGGCGGGGTACCGCTCGAGGGCACGGGTCTTGAGCAGCTCGGTGATGCGCACATTCGAGTGCGAGCCGTCGTGACGCACCCAGGCCACCGTCTGGCCCTTCTTCAGCGTGCCCGAGAAGACCCGGAGCAGGGCGATGCGGCCGAGGAACGGCGAGGCGTCGAGATTGGTGACCCAGGCCTGCAGCGGCGCCTCGTCGTCGTATGACGGGGCGGGCACGTGCTTGAGGATCGCGTCGAACAGCGGCTCGAGGTCGTCGTTGTCGGGCAGGGTGCCGTTCGCGGGCTTGTTCCAGCTCGCTGCCCCGTTGCGGCCGGACGCGTAGACCACCGGGACGTCGAGGATGGCATCGATGTCCAGGTCCGGCACGTCGTCGGCGAGGTCGCTCGCCAGGCCCAGCAGCAGATCCTGGCTCTCGGCCACGACCTCGTCGATGCGGGCATCCGGGCGATCGGTCTTGTTCACGAGCAGGATGACGGGCAGTTTCGCCTCGAGCGCCTTGCGCAGCACGAAGCGGGTCTGCGGCAGCGGGCCCTCGCTCGCGTCCACGAGCAGGACGACGCCATCGACCATGCTCAGCCCGCGCTCGACCTCGCCGCCGAAGTCGGCGTGGCCGGGAGTGTCGATCACGTTGACGGTGACGGGGCCTTCGGTGGCGTGGAGCCCCCTGTAGGTGACCGCGGTGTTCTTCGCGAGGATCGTGATGCCCTTCTCGCGCTCGAGGTCGTTGCTGTCCATGGCGCGCTCGTCGACGTGGGCGTGCTCCCCGAAGGAGTTCGTCTGCCGCAGCATCGCGTCGACGAGCGTCGTCTTGCCGTGATCGACATGGGCGACGATGGCGACGTTGCGCAGATCGGGACGGGTGGCGGTGGCCATGGAAGTACCTCGGACGTGAAGGGAGGAGAGTTTGAGAACGGGCCGGACGGTGGGCGCGGCTGACCCCTTAGTCTAGCCCGTCGTCGGCGGAACGGCCGGTCTCCAGGCCCATGCGTCCCAGAACACCGATCCGGCGAGCGGCGAGCGCGTCACCCCGCTGACCCGCGCATCGACGGCCGTCAGCGTCGGGTACGCGTACAGCGGCACCCCGTAAGCGGACGCCCAGATGCGAGCGTCGAGCCTGCCGAGCAGCGCGGTCTGCCCGTCGGGGTCGTCGGTCCTGGCCAGCTGGTCGATCAGGGCATCCGACTCCGCATCCCGGTAGTGGTTGTAGTTCGCGAGCCCGGCACCGCTTCGGAACACCGAGGCCTGCGCTGCCGGCTGCAGGCGCGTGGTGTCCCAGGCGAACAGGGCGGCGTCATAGCTCCCTGCCACACCGAGCAGGCCCTCCCAGTCCGGGCTCGAGCAATCGGTCACCACGAATCCGGCCTGCGTCGCGCTCTGCTGGATCAACTGGAACTCGCCGACCCGCCGTGGATTGGACGGGTCGTACAGGATGCACACCTCGGGCCTCGCGACCCCCGCCTGTCGCAGCAGCCTCATGGCCGCCGGAACGTCGGTCGCGGCGAAGGAGTCCGAGCCGTTCTTCTCGATCGTCTGCGCGTAGCCCTTCGCCCCGGGGCGGATGACGAAGGAGTCCAGCAGCTTCGCGCCAGCGCCCCCGCCGAACCGGGTCGCGAGCCGGCGCCGCGGCACGACGTCGAGGAAGGCGCGCCTGACCCGCTCGTCGTCGAAGGTGCTGTGCCTGCCGCCCGAGAACTGCAGATCGAGATGCTCGTAGCGAGCCTCGGTCCCCGTGGTGAGCGTCACTCCCGCGATGGATGACATGGCCTTCGCCGTGGCCGCGCTCGGCTCCGGCGTCGCGATGTCCACCTCCCCCGAGGCGAGCAGCTTCGCGGTCTCCAGCGGATCCGGCGAGACCCGGAGGGTCACCGTCTGGAAGCCCGGGCGCCGGTTGCCGGAGTACTTCGGGTTCGCGGCCAGCACCACCTCGCCTCCCGAGATCTTCGCGATCGAGTACGGGCCGCTCGAGACCAGCAGGCGCGCGTCCTTCGGGGTGGAGCTCAGCTCGTACGCGCCGTTCCAGACCCCGGCCATGGCGTGCAGGCGGGATCGATCGTCCTTCTGGATCGCGGTCAGCACGGCCGCCTTCGCCGCCGCGGCGTCGCCTGGCCCGGCGTGCAGGGCCAGCTGCCCGAGCACATGGGCGGGGACCCCCGGCTCCAGCACCGTGCGCCAATTCGGGATGACGGAGTCGTACAGCACGGTGATCGAGCGGCCGTCGGCGCCCAGGACCGGCATCCTCGTCGCCTTCTCCAGGCCCGAGCCGATGCTCCCGTCGAAGAAGACGACGCCCGCCGGGAACGCCGCGCTGTACTTGCCGGTCGCGGCATCCACGTATGCGCTGTCGTCGAAGTCCGGCGTGTTGAGCGCCCCAGAGCCGGCCGCCCAGGCGAGCAGCAGATCGCTCGCGTCGATCGGAGTGCCATCCGACCAGTCGACACCCGGATTCACGGTGTACCTGACCTCGAGCGGATCGCGGCTGAGCAGCCGCACCGTGCCGAATGAGTCATCCGCCACGATCGATCCGCTCGCATCGGTGTAGCCGAATCCCGTCGAGGTCAGCAGCGCGGCATCGGCGTTGCTCTGCGAGCTGCGGCCGTAGGAGGTGTCGGGATTCGCCGAGGTGAAAGGGTCGGTCACGGCGACCGCGACGGCGCTTCCCGCGACGAGCGGGGACGGCGTGCATCCGGTCAACCCGGTCGCGAGCGCCAGCGCCAGCAGTGACCCGGTTGCCAGCACGGTGAAGCGGCGTCTCACGCCTGACACCCTACGCGGGCCCTCAGAGGCCGATCGCGACCTCGACCGCGACCGCGAGAAGCAGAACGGCGCCGATGACCAGCGGCACAGCATCCCAGTGCGTGGTGACGGGCGCGGAATCGGGTGCCGCCGCCAGTCGGAAGCCGTCGAGCAGCTCGGCCTCGCGATGGAAGCTCTCGACGGGCCTGGTCCGCCGGTCGAAGTTGCTCATGACGTTGCCCGTGCGGCGGGGTGCAGGGGCACCGAAGGCGCTGACCGGCTTGCCGGTGTCGAGATCGAACACCAGGCTGATCCCCTGACGGATGCTGGTGACCCGCGCCCACGGCAGCACGTGCACCCGCCCGAAGTTGATCACCACCGCTCCGGCATCGTCGTAGTGCACGGCGGGGCGGTACAGGATGAACCAGAGGACCCACGCCAGCAGCAGCGCGGGCGCGATCACAAAGCCGAACAGGCGCCAGTCGGCCAGCACCAACGGCGTGCCGACCACCACCGCAAGAATCACCGCGCCGATCCAGAACGGGATCACCGCCCCGGCTGATCGCACGACGTGCCGCCGCGCGCGCGCCTTCTGCGACATCGGCTCAGGGCTCGGGGAAGTGGCAGGCCACCTCGTCGCGGAGAGGCGCGGCACCCGTCCCGGCAGCAGCAGCGGATACGGCGCCGGGCCTCGGCCCGATGCTCACGTCCACCTTGTGCAGCAGCGGCTCGG
>WOYR01000147.1 GCA_011620705.1 Microbacteriaceae bacterium
CTGCCTCCAACCCTTCCGCTGATCACGCCAGCCGCGTAGACCTCTCCGCTGACGCTGACGCTGGCGTAGACGGGACCGCCGCTGTCCCCGTTGCCGGACGCCTCGGTCTTGCCATCCTGGCGGGTGACGGAGATGCCGGCGTAGCACTGGGTGATCGTGTAGCAGGCGAGCAGCCCCGTCGTGATGACGGTGTTGTTGCAGATGCGTCAGGAATATGCGCCTCGGGACGCCGCATCCGCCTGCACCTGCCCGTAGCCTGGCCCTGGGCAGCCGCCTGGTCGACGCTTTCCGCTCACGCCACCAGGCCACCCCGAGGCTGACCCATCCGTCCGGCCGGCCAACAGGCGCGAGCAGGAAACCCCAGTGGAACACCACGGGCAGCAAGGCCCGCAGCACCGCCGCGCCCAGCAGCAGCGCCAAGGGGTCGCATGGTTGACAGCTCTGAAGGCTATGCCTTGGGGGTCGCCGACTTTGCTCGGTTCCTCTTGCTTCTCTCGGAGAACACCGTGTACAGGATCCCAATGACAGCGGCGGCGAGGCATAACGAGGTTCCGACCGGGTTCGTAGCCCGGGACACGATCATCACGATAACTCCGGCGAGCAGCAGGAACGCCGCCACCGAGATGAGCAGTATTCGAATAGCCATGTTCGTCATCTGTGTGCCTCCGGTTGCTAGTTGAGTCACTGCGAGGCGCACCAGGGGACACCTGCCCACGAGAGGTCAACGATAACTCCGTTGCCGCTGCTGGCGCAGATGCCGAGTACTCCGGCTCCGATCGCGAGGATGCCGGCGAGCAGGCCTCCAGCGAGGCCGCCAATGCCGGTCTCGCTGGCTATGATCGCGGCGATTCCGGCGGCTCCCGCTCCAGCGCTCAACCCGCCTATCACCGCGTTGGTGACGCAACTGTTCAACTTGAGCTGGTAGCCGAACCATTGGATCGAGTAGCTAGTCTGCCCAGCACAGCTGGCGCGGCTCGCGGCGATTGCGGCAGTTCCGGCGGCAACATCGCTGGCCTTTACTGCTATGCCGGACACCGTCCCTCCCGCAGCTGTGATCCCTGCCGCGACTTGCTCGACGGTGGCCGGGTCTGCGCCCATGTCAAGAGCGGCGCTCGCGTCGAAGTGAGGCAAGCCCCCGACAGTGGTGAGCGTGGAGCGCAGCTTGGTGACCGCGGCCTCTGCCTTTGCCGCAGCGGCGACCTGGACACTGGTGACCGCGGGACCCGTGAACTGCGGCGGCGGCGGCGCAGCGCTTGCCGGCGAAACGCCGAGCAAAGTCAACGCCCCAACCACGACCACGGTCGTGACGGAGCCTATGAGCGCTTTTCACACTACCTTCATCCCCCGACGTTTCCTCAGACTTTTGTCTGACGCGGCCGACGATAGCCCTCTCGTGGAATCTGAACAATACGCACCGTCCAGATTCTCAGGTCCTGTTCACTGTCGCCCCCCAGACATTGTTTGGCGGACGCGAAGTCCCCATGGAGCGCATCTGGTGTGCACCGTCTCAGGCGGCTAAGCGAGCGACTTTGGGCTCCCAATCGAACCCGGGCGTCGCCGACAGCACCACAACTCGCTGCAGAGCAGCACAAGGCGGATCCGGCCCGCATCCACCGCCGACGGGTCGGCGCCGCAGCGGCGGCGGGGCGGCGCAGGGGCGGCGGAAGGGGCCGGCGGGCCGGCGGCGGCGCAGGGGCGGCGCGTCAAGAAGCTCAGAAGTGCCGGTACCGCTCCGGTGCGATGTCCCAGGGATCCTTGCCGAGCAGTTCGGCGACGGCGCGGAAGACGCAGCTCTCGATGAAGGAGCGCCGGTGCCACTCGTCGTCCTTGTGCAGATGCGCGAGGCGCTCGATCGGGAGGCGGTAGAGCACGACCCGGCGCTCGCGCGGGCTGACCCGCCAGCGGTCGACGCCTGCCGGCCCCGGTTCGCCGGAGGGCACGCCTGCCACCTCGAAGCGGACGCCGGCGAGCTCCTCGGGCCATTCGTCCTGCACGTACTCGACGGCCGAGGCGACGCAGGAGTCGAAGAAGTCGAGCCGGGTGCGGATCGGTTCGAGCACCGGCCCTGTCACGGCTGAGCGGATGCCGCGTCCATGCCGGTCGCGCCGCCCCGAGCGGACGGGCAGGCGTCGGGCCGAGCGTGCCATGACGACATCTTAGGCGCGGCGCCGGGGGAGTCCCCGGTGCTCGCGATATGTTGCCTCCATGCCCGGTCGCCTGTGCAGCAAGGTCGCGTGCAGCGCGGAAGCGGTGGCGACCCTGACCTACGACTATGCGGACGCGATGGCCGTGCTCGGGCCGCTCAGCATCCGTCACGAGCCGCACAGCTACGACCTCTGCGTGCGCCACGCCGAGCGCCTCTCGGCACCGCAGGGCTGGCAGGTGGTGCGCCACGTCGTGATGGATCAGTTGGGCGCATAGCCCGGCGGCGGCTCATTGCGACCTGCGCCGTTCGGTTGCACGCCCCCTTGGCTGCCAGAATGGCTGTCATGCCTGACACCGCGCAGACCACCCTCCCCTTCAAGGTCGCCGACCTCTCGCTCGCCGAGGCCGGTCGCCACCAGCTGCGGCTGGCCGAGCACGAGATGCCCGGCCTCATGGCGCTGCGCGCCGAGTTCGGGCCCAGCCGGCCGCTGAAGGGGGCGAGGATCGCCGGCTCGCTTCACATGACCGTGCAGACCGCCGTGCTGATCGAGACCCTGGTGGCACTGGGCGCGGAGGTGCGCTGGGCGAGCTGCAACATCTTCTCCACCCAGGATGACGCCGCCGCCGCCGTCGCCGTCGGCCCGAGCGGCACCGTGGACGCGCCCGCCGGGGTGCCGGTCTTCGCCTGGAAGGGCGAGACCCTCGAGGAGTACTGGTGGTGCACCGAGCAGATCTTCGACTGGAGCGCGGCTGCGGGCTACAAGGGCGACTTCGACGGCCCGAATCTGATCCTCGACGACGGCGGGGATGCCACCCTCCTCGTGCACACGGGCCGCGAGTTCGAACTGGCCGGCTCTGTCCCCGCGACGCCGGATGATGCGAGCCACGAGTGGAGCGTCATCCTCGACGTGCTCCGCAGCTCCCTGGCGAGCCGTCCCGGCCGCTGGACCGCAGTGGCCGCCGGCATCATGGGCGTCACCGAGGAGACCACGACCGGGGTGCACCGGCTCTACGAGCTGGCGCAGAAGGGGGAGCTGCTGTTCCCGGCGATCAACGTCAACGACTCGGTGACGAAGTCGAAGTTCGACAACAAGTACGGCATCCGGCATTCGCTGCCCGATGGCCTGAACCGGGCCACCGATGTGCTGATCGGCGGCAAGGTCGCCTTCGTCGCCGGGTACGGGGATGTCGGCAAGGGCGCCGCCGAGGCGCTGCGCGGTCAGGGCGCGCGCGTCATCGTGAGCGAGATCGACCCGATCAACGCATTGCAGGCGGCGATGGACGGATTCCAGGTCGCCCGCATCGAGAGCGTCCTGGACGAGATCGACATCCTGATCTCGGGCACGGGCAACAAGAACGTGATCACGCTGGACCACCTGCTGGGTCTCAAGCACCTCGCGATCGTCGCGAATGTCGGCCACTTCGACAACGAGATCGACATGGCGGGGCTCGAGAAGGTGCCGGGTGCTGTGAAGGTCGAGATCAAGCCGCAGGTGCATGAGTGGCGGCTGCCGACCGGGCGCAGCATCCTGGTGCTCAGCGAGGGGCGCCTGATGAACCTGGGCAACGCGACCGGGCATCCTTCGTTCGTGATGAGCAACTCCTTCACCAACCAGGTGCTGGCGCAGTTGGAGCTCTTCACCCACCTGCCCGACTACCCGCTGGGCGTCCACGTGCTGCCGAAGAAGCTGGACGAGAAGGTGGCCCGCCTGCACCTGGATGCCCTCGGAGTCGAGCTGACCGAGCTGACCCCGGAGCAGGCCGCCTACATCGGCGTGCCGGTGGACGGTCCGTACAAGCCCGACCACTACCGGTACTGAGCCCCGGCTACTGAGCCCCGGCCGACGCCTCACCCCGTCGATATCGACCGGCCCCGCTGCCTGCCAGCG
>WOYR01000030.1 GCA_011620705.1 Microbacteriaceae bacterium
GATCGCCCCGCCCAGGACCCCGATCGCCAGCACGATCGCGAGCCCGAGCAGCAGGGTCCCGAAGGCCCACCAGGGGCTGCGAACCAGGCGCCACAGCTGCGGGATGCTCAAGCCGGCTTTGCGACCCGATCCGTGCCTCTCCTCCACCACCACCACGCCGCGGTGCTGGAACTGCGCGCCGAGCGCCAAGAACAGTCCGCCCAGCAGCGCGATGGCGATTCCGAGGGGGGCGCTGCCATGGAAGAACTGAGTCGCGTCGATCGAACTCAGATCCGGAGGCACCCGAGCAATCTATCGGCTGGGGCGCCGATATCCTTGGCGAATGGCCGTGCTTCCCATCCGCATCACGGGAGACCCGGTGCTCCATTCCCCCGCTCGGCCGGTGCTCGATCTCGATCACGATCTGACCGCGCTGGTGCGCGATATGCAGGACACCGTGGCCGCGGCCCCAGGGGTCGGGCTCGCGGCGCCGCAGGTGGGCATCCCGCTGCGGCTGTTCGTCTACGACTGGCGCGACGAGGCGGGAACGCAGCACCGCGGAACCGCGATCAACCCGGAGCTCTGGATCAGTCCGCCGTCGATCGCCGAACTCGACGAGGAGAACGAGTCCGAGGGCTGCCTCTCCCTTCCCGGTGAGCGGTTCGCCCTGCGGCGGTCCGAGCGGGCGCTCCTGCGCGCGCGCGGCCTGGACGGCGCGGCATACGAACTCGAGGCCGAGGGGTGGCTTGCCCGGATCCTCCAGCACGAGTACGACCACCTGAACGGCGTGCTCTACGCGGACCGCTTGGCATATCCCCAGGACCGTCTGGCGGCCAAGGCGATCCGGAGGAACAGCTGGGGCTCGCCCGGCCTCTCCTGGACTCCGGGTATCGACCACCTCGAGGACTGAGCCCGACCCGCGGAACCGCCATCAGTCCCCGTCGCCGCGGTAGGCCGCGGCTTCGCGGAGCGTCTCGAAAAGCCCCTCCGGATCGACATCCTTGTAGAGCACGGCGTACGCCCCGGCCACGGCCGCCGCGGGCACATGGTCGTCGAGATCCACAGCGGTCACCAGGACGATCCGCGGCGGCCTGCCGAGTTCGCCGACCCGTGCGTCGGCTCGGATGCGCTCGGCCGCGACGAGTCCGTTGACGCGCGGCATCTGGATGTCCATCAGCACCACATCGAGCGGCTCGCGGCGGGCGAGCGCGAGCGCCTGCGCGCCGTCGCCCGCCTGCCCGATCACCGCGAAATCCGCTTGGGACCCCAGCAGCAGCGCCCAGCCCTCGCGCTGGCTCTGCGAGTCGTCGACGATCGCCACACGCACCGGCTCGGGCACGGGCCGCCTGGTCACGAGCCGCCCAGTTTCACCCCGTGCACGCCGTTGTGGTAGCGCAGCGCCGGGAAGATCGCCGAGACCGAGAAACCGACCCCGGGCACGGTGTTCGCGGCGAACACGCCGCCGAACAGCTCGGTGCGCTCGCGCATCTCGGTGATGCCGCGGCCGACCGGCGCCTGGGTGAGGGCCGCCAGGTCGTCGTCGGCGGAATAGCTGCGCTGCTGCGCCTCCACATCCGGGTCGAGGCCGGCACGGGTCGCCTCGGCACGGATGCCGTCGTCGTCGACCAGCACCTCCAGGCCCTGCTCCGTCCAGGTGAAGCGGACCCGGGCGCTGGTGCCGGGGCCGCCATGGGTGAGCGCGTTCTCCAGGGCCTCCTGCAGGATGCGGTAGACCGCGAGTTCTGCGCCCTGCTTGAGATCGAGGCGCGTTCCCGATTCCGTGAACTCGACGTCGAGGCCGGCGTCCCGCATCACCTTGAACAGCTCGCGGGCGGAACTGAGGCTGGGTTGCGGTGCGGCATCCGCCTCGCCGTCCTTGACCAAGGTCATGACCCGGCGCAGGTCGGCGAGGGTGGCGCGCGCGGCCTCGGCGATCGCGGTGGCGCTCCGCGTCGCGACATCCGGATCGGCCCTCGCCGCGTATCGCGCTCCGTCGGCCTGCGTGATGATCACCGACACCGAATGCACGGCCAGCTCGTGCAGCTCCCGGATGATGCGCAGGCGGCCGGTCTGCTCCGCCAGCGACAGTTCGAGGTCGATCCGCTCGCGGTCGCGTTCGACGCGGTCGGCGGACGCGAGGCGCTCGGCCCTCCTCGCCCGCCGCCAGAGCACCAGCAGCACCACGGCGACGATTACGAGCAGGACCGCCGCGACACCCAGGGCGATGACCAGGATGATCGAGTTCTCCTGGATCCAGGCGTTCACGTGAAAAGTCTCCCCTTCGGGCCGGATTCAGCCCGAAGGAGAGACTACCTGCGAGAGGGCGCTACTTCTGGGGCGGGGCAGCGCCCGGGCCCATCGGACCCATCGGCGGCTGCGGCGCGTTCGCCCGCAGCACCTCGAGGCGGGCGCGGTACTCCTTCTCGTCCACGTCGCCCTGGGCGAAGCGCTCGGCCAGGGTGGCCTCCGCGCTGCGGGTGGCCTGAGCCGCCGCCCAGTAGCCGTAGCCGTAGCCGTGGCCGTAGCCGTGGCCCCATGGGCCCATTCCGCCGCGCGCCCAACGGCGGCGGCGCGTGACGAGCGCGATGATGACGGCCACGATGACCAGGAGCCAGAAGATGTGGCCGATGACGAAGAGCAGTCCGAAGCCGAGTCCCGGCGCAGGATGCGCCAAGGCGGCTGCGAGGGCGAGGGAGGTGAGCACGATGCATTCCTTCGAGAGTCGAGGAGCTCCGGCGGAACTCCGATGACTCAACTCTGCGCTGGGCGCCGCGGTGGGGGATCTGCCCGACGGATGCTTCGCGCTACTCCCCCGGGCGCACTCCGGCGCCCGCCGGCTACTCGCTCGCGCCCGCTGCGACCAGGCCGGTCTCATAGGCGATCACGACGAGCTGCACGCGATCGCGCGCCAGCAGCTTCGACATGATCCGGGAGACGTGGGTCTTCGCGGTGAGCGGGCTGAGGAACAGCTCGCGGCCGATCTCCTCGTTGGTGAGCCCCTGCCCGACCAGCCCGAGCACCTCGCGCTCGCGGTCGGTCAGCACGGCGAGGCGGGACCTGTCCGGGGGCTGGCGGAACGTGCCAGCGACCCGCTCGAGCAGGCGCTTCGTGACCCGAGGGCTGAGCAGGGCCTCTCCCCCGGCGACGACGTGCACCGCACGGATCAGCTCGACCGGCTCGGTGTCCTTGACCAGGAATCCACTCGCCCCGGCGCGAATCGCCTGGGCGACGTACTCGTCCAGTTCGAACGTCGTCACGACGACCACATGAGTGCCCGACAGCGCAGGCTTCGCCACGATCTGCTCGGTGGCCCACAGACCGTCGCCATCGGGCATCCGGATGTCCATGAGCACCACATCGGGGCGCTCGCCGGTCACCAGGGCCACCGCTTCGCGGCCCGTCGCAGCCTCGCCGACGACCTCGAGATCCGGCTCGGCCTCGAGCAGGCTGCGGAAGCCGGCTCGGATCAGCTGCTGATCGTCGGCCAGCGCGACTCGGATGGTCATGACGCGCCTTCCCGCGCCAGGTGCTTGACCGGCAGCTCGGCGACCACCGAGAAGCCGCCGCCCTCCGCCGGGCCTGCGGTGAGATGGCCGCCCAGCAGCTCGGCGCGCTCGCGCATGCCGAGCAGCCCGCGGCCGCCCGACTCTGAGGCGGGGACGGGCACACTGCCGCGGCCGTCGTCGCGCACCTCCAGGTGGTACGAGCCCGCGCGCTGCTCCAGCGTGATGCTGGCGCGGGTCGCTCCCTCGGCGTGCCGGGCCACGTTCGTGAGCGACTCCTGCACGATGCGGTAGAGCGCGAGCTGCACCGGCTTGGGCGCATCGCGGGTGGAGAGCCGGTCATCCAGGCGCACATCGATGCCCTGAGCCATGACGGATGCCGCAAGCCCCGGCAGGCGGCTGAGGTCCGGTTCCGGCACCAGCGGCGCGCTCGGGTCGGCTCCGTCCTCGGCGCGGAGCACGCCCAGGACGGAGCGCACCTCGTCCAGCGCGGTCTTGCTGGTCTCCTTGATGCTCGCGAGCGCCTC
>WOYR01000046.1 GCA_011620705.1 Microbacteriaceae bacterium
GTAGCAGGTCGAGATGCCCGCATAGCGGATCGGGCCGTTCGAGACATCGAGGATCTCGTTCTGGTGGTATCCCGCCAGCGCCACCTCGCTCGTCCCCGTCAGGTAGAGATCGTCGGCGGGCAGGTAGTAGACCTCGTCGGAATGCTGCCCGAGGAAGCCGGTGCCCGCCATGATCTCGGGACGCACCAGCGTCGGCGTGATCAGCGGGGTGAAGCCCGCATCCAGCGCGCGCTGCAGTCCGAGCTGGATCAGGGCCAGCTCGAGTCGCGCGCCGACCCCCTTGAGGAAGGAGAAGCGCGCCCCGCTGACCTTCGCGCCGCGGACCATGTCGATCGCGTCCAGCTTCTCGCCGATCGCGAGGTGGTCGAGCGGCCCGTCGGGGAACAGCGCCGGATCGAACGCCGGCTTCTCGCCGACCGTCTTCAGCGTCACGAAGTCGTCCTCGCCGCCGGCTGGCACCCCGTCGATCACGATGTTCTGGATGCTGCCGGCGATCCTGGCGAAGTCCGCCTCGGCATCGGCTGCCTTGGCCTGGCCGGCTTTGACGCGCGCAGCCAGAGCCTGCGCCTCGGCGACGAGCTCGGCCTTCTTGTCCTTCGGCGCGGCCGCGACCACCTTGCCGAAGGCGTTCTGCTCGGCGCGGTCGGCCTCGAAAGCGCTGATCGCCGCGCGGCGGGCGAGGTCGGCTGCTATCGCCTCATCCACCAGCTCGATCGGTGCCCCCCGCAGCTGCTGCGACTTGCGCACCGCATCCGGGTCGTCGCGGAGCAGCTGCGGATCGATCACCCCGCCATTCTAGGGAAAGCGTCCCGACTAGCCTGAAAGCATGGCACCCCCGCAGAACCGCAGGCGACGTGCCGCAGTGATCTACAACCCGATCAAGGTCGACCTGCCGAAACTGAAGCGCGCGGTCGCCCAGGGACAGACGGAGGCCGACTGGCGCGACAGCCTCTGGCTGCCCACGACGCTCGACGACGTCGGCGCCGGACAGGCCGCGCGAGCGGTCGCCGAGAAGGTGGATGCGGTGCTCGTGGCGGGCGGCGACGGCACGGTGCGCGCGGTGGCGGAAGGGCTGCGGGGGTCCGGAGTGGCGCTCGCCCTGCTGCCATCGGGAACCGGCAACATCCTGGCGCGCAACCTGGACATCGGGGTCGCGCAGCTCGCGGCATCCGTGCGTACCGCGTTCACCGGGGTCGACCGGGCGATCGACGTCGGCGTGGTCGAGCTGACCCGCGATGACGGCTCGCACGAGGAGCACGCCTTCGTCGTGTTCGCCGGGATCGGACTCGACGCGAAGATGATCGCCAACACCCGCCCCGAGCTCAAGAAGCGGGTCGGATGGCTCGCCTACGTCGATGCGATCGCCCGCTCGCTGCGCGACAGCGAGAAGATCCGGATGCGGTACCGGCTGGATCACGACGAGGAGCGCACCATGAATGTGCACACGATCATCATCGGCAATGTCGGACTGCTGCCCGGCAACATCCTGCTGCTGCCAGACGCGGAGCCGGACGACGGCCTCTTCGACATCGTGACGCTGCGCCCGGAAGGCTTCCCCGGCTGGGTGCGGATCTGGATTCGGATCGTGTGGGAAAACGGCGTGCGGCGGCGCAGCTCGGTCGGCAGGCGACTGGCCGGACTCAACAAGGACGTGCGCACGCTGCGGTACCTGCGCGGCCGCCGAATGAGCGTGCGACTCGATCGTCCCGAGGAATTCGAACTCGACGGCGACGACTTCGGCTCGGTGATAGCGTTCGACGCGCATATCGACCCCGCGGCGCTGATCGTGCGGGTGCCTGCGGCCTGATCACCCAGCTGCCGATCACCTACCTGCCGACGGCGCGTCAGCATGAGCAATGTGCGCGTGATAGTGCGAGTCGGGCATCCTTGCTCTCTCAGCCCGGCTCGCCCCGCTCGCCCGGCTCGCCGGACAGCAGCCCGCGCAGCCAGTCGCGCGCATCGATGTAGACCTCGTCGTCGTGGCGCGCCGTCACCTCGACCGCGACTTTGTCGGCACGGGGGTATGAGCCGAGGAAGATCACCTTGGGGCTGAATCGCTTCAGACCGAGCAGCGCGTCGGCGACCCGCTCGTCGCGCACGTGCCCGTCGATGTCGACGACGAAACGGTACCGGCCGAGCTCGTCGCCGATCGGCCGCGACTGCAGCAGGCTCAGGTTGACCCCGCGGGTCGCGAACTGCTCGAGCATCTCGACCAGCGCCCCCGGCTGATCGGCGGGCAGCTCGACGATGACGCTCGTCTTGTCGGCACCGGTGCGCGCGGGGATCGCCATCGAGCTGGTCACGAGCACGAAACGGGTGACCGCCTTCGGATTGTCCCCGATGTGCTCGGCCAGCACCTCGAGCGGATATTCGGATTCGATGCCCGGCGGGGCGATCGCGGCATCCGCGATGGGGTTCGCGTCCAGCAGCGAAGCCGGGGCGGCGACGTTCGAGGTCGCCGGCAGATGCTCATGCTCCGGCAGCTTCGCGTCGAGCCACAGGTGGCACTGCGCGTAGGCGACAGGATGCGCGGCCACCACCCGCACCTGGGCGAGCGCCGTCCCGGGGCGCGCCACCAGCACGAAGTCGACCGGGACCAGGTACTCGCCCGAGATGCGGAGCCCCGGGATGCTCGCCAAGGCGTCCTGCGTGGCGCTCACGCCGCCCTCGACGCTGTTCTCGATCGCGATGACGGCGCCGGCGCTGCGGCCGGATACCACGTCATCCAGGGCTTCGCCGACGTTGTTGACGCTGCGCCAGCTCTGTCCCTGCGCATCAGGCACCTGCTGCAGCGCGGCCCAGGTGAAGGTTCCGGCCGGACCGAGGTAGCTGTACGTCGCTGGCGGGGTCGAGGCGGGCATGCAGCGAGCCTACCGATCGCCGCAGCGGCGCCTCCCCGCTCTTCCGGCGCGGAACTCACCGCCTGCGAAATCAAGGATGCGAAATCAAGGAAAGGAGACGCGCACGGCGCCATATTCGTGGAAGACCCCCGCGACATCCGCGAATCTCCTTGATTTCGCATGCCGGGCATGGGGCGGGGGCGGGGCCCGATGCCAGACTGGGGCCATGACGGACCGCGCAGGCACCCCCGCCCAGGAATCCGATCTCATCGATGTGCATGCGCTCGTCGAGGCCTACTACCGGAAGGTCCCCGACATCTCGGACCCGGCCCAGAAGGTCGTCTTCGGGACCAGCGGCCACCGCGGCTCCAGCTTCGACTCCGCGTTCAACGAGACCCACATCGCCGCGATCACCCAGGCGATCGCCGACTACCGCGCCGGGCAGGGCATCACGGGTCCGCTGTTCATCGGCTCGGACACCCACGCCCTCTCGCGCCCGGCGCAGACCACCGCGCTGGAGGTGCTCGAAGCGAACGGCGTGCGCGCCCTGGCCGACCAGTACGACGACTACGTGCCGACGCCGGCGCTCAGTCGCGCGATCATCGCGCACAACAGGGCAGCGGGTCCGGATGCCGCCCGCGCCGACGGCATCGTCATCACCCCGAGCCACAACCCCCCGCGCGACGGCGGCTTCAAGTACAACCCGCCGCACGGCGGTCCCGCCGACTCGGATGCCACCAACTGGATCGCCGGACGCGCCAACGAACTGATCGCCGGCGGGCTGCGCGAGGTGAGACGCGCCGAGCCGACGCTCGTCGAGGGGTACGACTTCCGCGGGAACTACGTCGACGGCCTGGCGGGCGTGATCGATCTCGCGGCCATCGCGAAGGCCGGGCTCCACCTCGCAGCCGACCCGCTCGGCGGTGCCAGCGTGCACTACTGGCAGCTCATCGCCGAGCGGTACGGGCTCGACCTGACGGTGGTGAACCCGCTGGTCGATCCCACCTGGAGCTTCATGACCTTGGATTGGGACGGCAGGATCCGCATGGACCCGTCGTCGCCGTCGGTGATGGCGTCGACCGTGGCCAAGCTGAACGGCTACCAGCTGATCACCGGCAACGACGCCGACGCCGACCGGCACGGCATCGTCACGCCCGACGGCGG
>WOYR01000197.1:0-2175 GCA_011620705.1 Microbacteriaceae bacterium
ATCCCGTTCTCCACGGACGGCGGCCTCATCGGGCGGGGCCATCCGGGCGGACCGACCGGGCTCGCGCAGATCTGGGAGACCACACTGCAGTTGCGGGGCGAGGCGGGAGCGCGCCAAGTCGAGGGGGCGAAGATCGGCCTCAACCACATGGTCGGAGCCGGCAGCGTCTGCTGCGTCACCATCCTCGGCCGTCACGACGCCTGAGACACATGGATTGGCGGGCGCGGCACAGCGTCGAGTCCGCCCCGGGGCTGGGGAACAGCCACTACGAGCTGGGGAACAGCCACTACGAAAGGAAGATCGATGGGACACTTTGACGGAAAGGTCGCAATCGTCACCGGTTCCGCTCGCGGAGTCGGTCGTGCGCACGCGATGCTCTTGGCCTCGGAAGGCGCGAAGGTCATCGTCAATGACCTGGGCGGCGAATGGGATGGCACGGGTGCCGACAACCGCCCCGCGCAGCAGACGGTCGATGAGATCAAGGCGGCCGGCGGTGAGGCGAGTGCCAACTACGACAACGTCGCAAGTTGGGAGGGCGGCCAGAACCTCATCAAGCAGGCGCTCGAGACCTATGGCGACCTCCACATCCTGATCAACAACGCGGGCATCCTTCGCGACCGCACGGTCTTCAACATGACCGAGCAGGAGTGGGACGCGGTCATCCAGGTTCACCTGAAGGGCCATTTCGTGCCCACCCGTTTCGCGACGGCGTATTGGCGCGACAAGGCCAAGAGCTCCGGAAAGCCTGCGAACGGCCGCGTCGTGTTCACCTCCTCGGAGGCCGGCCTGTTCGGCAACGGCGGCCAGGCGAACTACGCCGCCGCGAAGGCCGGCATCGCCTCGCTCGGCCTCGTGGTGTCGCGCGAGATGGTCAAATACGGCGTCACGGCGAACACCATCGCCCCGCGCGCTCGCACGCGCCTCACGGAGGGGACGTTCGGCGAGTTCAAGCACGAGGAGGGGGCGTTCGACTCCTGGGCCCCCGAGAACATCTCACCATGGGTCGCCTACCTGTGCTCCGACGCCGCCGCGCACATCACCGGTCAGACATTCATCGTCGGCGGCGGCGAGGTCGACCTGGTTCAGGGCTGGACCGTCGTGAACAAGATCGAGAAGGACGACCGCTGGACGATCGACGAGCTGGCCTCCCGGTCGAAGGACCTCTTCGGCGGCCGTTCGACCGAAACACCGCCGTTCGCCGATCTGACCATCCCTGCCGACACCACGCTCAAGTGAGTTCATAACCAAGAATGCGAGGGCCGTCATGGCCGCAACAACTGGTGGGGCAATGGCGCCCTACCGAGTACTGGACCTGACCGGCGAGGCCGGATGGCTCGCCGGTCGGGTCCTAGCAGACCTGGGTGCCGACGTCATCAAGGTGGAGCCTCCAGGGGGGGATCCCGGGCGCAGGCACGGGCCTTTCATCGACGACCAGCCGGGGGACGACAACAGTCTGCGCTGGTTGTTCCAGAACCGCGGCAAGCGCTCGATCGTGGTGGACTTGGAGACCGCAGATGGCCGTGAGCTGCTCAAGAAGCTCGCCGCATCGTCGCACGCCCTGATCGAGAGCTTCACCCCGGGCTGGATGGACAGCCTCGGGATCGGATACGACGATCTCGCGGCGGTCAACCCTGCGCTCGTCTACACCGCGGTGACGCCTTTCGGTCAGACCGGCCCCTATGCGCTCTACCAGGGCTCGGATCTCGTACTGGCCGCAATGGGCGGTCAAGCGTACGTCACCGGTGACCCCGACCGGCCGCCGGTGCGACCAACCGTGCCGCAGTTCGAGCAGCACGGGGCGATCGAGGCCGCTGCGCACACGGCGATCGCGCTGTTCCACGCGCGGGAGACCGGGGAGGGCCAGAAGGTCGATGTGAGCAGTCAGCTCGCCACGATCCGCACGCTGATGAACGCCACCCAGTTCCCGTCGCTCGAAGGATACGACCTCACCCGCCAGGGCGGACTGCTGGCGATCGGAGCCGGTCGCTTCCGCACGATCTACGAGGTGGAGGACGGCACCGTCACGCTCATGGTCGTGGGCGGCCCCATCGGAGCCCTCGTCATGGGTCAGGTGGTGAAGTGGATGAGCGACCGCGGGGCGGCGGACCCGTTCCTCCTGGCCATCGACTGGATGGCGATGGACTTCGGCGCGCTGGCCGCGCGCGGCGAGGAGGG
>WOYR01000197.1:2275-3994 GCA_011620705.1 Microbacteriaceae bacterium
CCATCGACTGGATGGCGATGGACTTCGGCGCGCTGGCCGCGCGCGGCGAGGAGGGCCGCGCGGAGATGGACCGCATCAGCGCCGCCTTGCAGGATGGATTCCGGGGCGTCACCATGGCGGAGGCCTACGACGCCGCACTGCAGTACCGGTTCCTGCTCGCGCCCAACAACTCGGTCGCCGAGATCCGGCAGGACATCCAGCTCGCCGCCCGTGACTACTTCGTTCCCGTCGACCACGGCGAGCGCGGTTCGATCATCTACCCGGGTCCGTGGGCGAAGCTCGGCGCGACGCCGTTGCGCGATTCGCCGAGGGCGCCATCGATCGACGCCGACCGCGCCGCGATCATGTCCGAGTTGAGCCCTGTCCATTCGGCGGCACCGCACCCCGAGCGCAAGGGATCCGATATCTTCAAGGGACTGAAGGTGTGGGACATGTCGTGGGTCGGCGTCGGACCGCTGACGGCACGGTATCTCGCCGACTACGGGGCGACCGTGGTCCGGCTGGATTCCGCCACCCGCCCGGAGAGCCTGCGGCAGGCGCCGCCGTACAAGGACGGTCGTGCAGGGCTGAACAACACGATGTTCTACGGGGACTACAACGCCTCCAAGCTCGGCCTTGGCCTGAACCTGTCCACGACCGAGGCGCGCGAGATCGCCCTGGAGATGATCCGGTGGGCCGATGTGCTGCTGGAGGCCTTCACCCCCGGCAACATGGCCCAATGGGGGCTGGACTGGGAGACGATCAAGAAGATCAACCCGTCCCTCGTGATGCTCTCGACGTGCATGCAGGGTCAGACGGGTCCCCGTGCCGCCTATCCGGGCTACGGGAACCTGATGGCGGGCCTGTCCGGCTTCTATGCGATCACGGGGTGGCCGGACCGGCTTCCCGTGCCGGTGTACGGCGCCTACAGCGATTTCGTCTGCCAGCGGTTCGCGACCACAGCGGTGGTGTCAGCGCTCGACCACAGCCGCCGCACCGGCGAGGGCCAGCACATCGACCTGTCGCAGTTCGAGGGGGCACTGCAACTGCTGGGCACCGAGCTGCTCGACTTCGAGGTCAACGGACGAGTCGCCACGCGCAACGGCAACCGCGATCAGATCGCCGCGCCGCACGGGATCTACCCGTGCGCGGGCGAGGACAGGTGGGTCGCCATCGCGTGCTTCACCGACGAGCACTGGAAGGCCCTGGTGTCCGTGATGGGCTCGCCGGCCTGGGCGGCCGACCCCGGATTCGCGACGCTCGAAGGCCGTCGCGCTGCGGCTGAGGAGCTCGATGAGCGGATCGGGGAGTGGAGTCGATCCCACACCTCGCAGGACGTCTTCGATTGGCTGCAGCCGGCGGTGCCCGCCGGTCCGGTGCACAACCAGTCGGACCTGTTCGCCGATCCTCAGGTCCAGCACCGCGGCTATTTCGTCGAGCTGGAGCACCCGGTGATGGGTCCGGTGCCGTACAACGGGATGCAGGCGACCATGTCCAAGACGCCGGCCTGGCTGCGCAAAGCCTCGCCGACCGTCGGCGAGGACTCGTTCTTCGTCCTCGAAGAGATCCTGGGGTACCCCCCGGACCGCACCGGCGAACTCGTCGCTGCGGGAGCGGTCGAGATCATGGGCGACTGAGATCGACATCCGGCACACCACCCGAAATCAGCATATGGAGGTTATGAAATGAATTTTGCGTTCGATGAGGATCAGGAGGAGTTCCGGGCGACGCTGCGTCGGT
>WOYR01000117.1 GCA_011620705.1 Microbacteriaceae bacterium
GTCCTCGTTCAGCGAGGCGTAGTCGCTGCCTGTGGACTGCTCGGCGGAGAGTCCTGCGGTGGCGCGCTGCAGCAGCATCTCCAGCACGTAGTCGCCCTCGTGCTCGGATCGCGAGACCGGGCGGAACACCCCGACCCGCTCGACCGTCCCCTTGAGGGCTTCGAGAACGCCGACCGCGATCGTCGACTTGCCGGAGCGCCCCTCGGCGCTGGTCACATAGATCGAGCTCGCCACATCCCCACGCTACGCGGGTGCGCCCTCGGCCGATGCGCTCGATGTCGGCACGACCCCGATGGGGCAGGGGAGCCGGTTCAGCAGCTCGTAGCCGACGGTGTCCAGCAGCCATCCCGCGAGGACGCCGGTGCGCCTGCGGCCGATGACCATCAGGCAGCAGTCGGCGCCGGCCGCGCTGAGCACCGCGACGGTCTCCCCCACCACGGCCTCGCCCGTCACCGGGAGCTCCGGATGGTGCTGACGCGCGACGGCGACCGCGGCATCCACCACCTGCTGGTGCTCGTCGCGCGCCTGTCCCGAGTCGGCGAACCCGTCCCCGTCGTCGAGGTGGGGGACGAGCCACCACGCGTGGAGGATGCGGAGGGGCCGCCGCCAGCGGGCCGCGAGGCCGGCGGCGAACTCGATGGCCCCGGTGGACACCTCGTCCTCTGCGATGCCGACGATCACGGGTCCGCCCGGAACGGGGTTGGACGCCGGCACCACCACGACCGGGCCAGCGGAGGTCGCCGCCACCTTGCGCGGAACCGGCTCGAGGCGGCCGCCGTCCGCCCCGCCGCGGTGCGACCCCAGGACGGTGAGCTCGGCGTGCCCGGACCGCCGCCTGAGCACATCCACGATCCCGCCCTGCTCGATCGCGAGGGTGGCGTCGAGTCGAGGTGCGTTGTTGATGAGCCACCCCCGGGCGGCGGCGCTGACCTCCGACGCGGTGGGCCCGGCGGGGATGCGCACCCCGAGTTCGTCGGCGTCCTCGACCGTCACGACCTCCACCGGGCCGTCCGCCCAGAACTCGGTCGCCCAGATCAGCGCCGCCTCTCCGCCGCGGCCGCCGTCGAATGCGATGTCGATCATCGCCGGTTCCCGTTCACGATCATGCCCTCAGGGTCGGACCCCGCCGGGCGCCTCGACAGGGTCCAACGTCCCGCTGGTGCGCGGGCGCGCGGCGCGTGCCCGCGGCAGTCGGGCCGCCCGGAGCCCGTTGAGGATCGTGATCAGATCCACCGCCTCCTGCAGCAGGGCCCCCACGGTGGCGGGGATGACGCCCGTGGTCGCCACGAGCATCAGCAGGATGCTCAGGGACACCCCGACGGTGATGCTCTGCAGCGCGATCCGTCGCGTGCGCTGCGCGATCTCGACCGCATCCGCCAGCGGTTGCAGGGAATCCGAGAGGATCACGGCGTCCGCCGACTCGCTCGCCGCGGTCGCCCCTCTCGCACCCATCGCCACCCCGACATCCGCAGCGGCGAGCACCGGCGCGTCGTTCACGCCATCGCCGACCATCACCACGGGATGCTCGTCGATCGCCGCGACCGCCGCGAGCTTCTCACCCGGCAGCAGCCCGCCGCGCACCTGATCGATCCCGAGGAGGCGCCCGACAGCGCCCGTCGTGGCCGGGGAGTCACCGCTGAGCATCATGAACGACCGCACACCGAGATCGCGAAGGCGCGCGATCACCTCGCCGGACTCCTGCCGGATCGCGTCGCTCAGCACGATGCGCCCGAGCGGGCGCCCATCGAGCGCCACGTAGACGACGGACTCGCCTGCACCTGCCGGACTCTCCTCCACACCGGCGTACGCCGGCCTGCCGACGCGTGCGGGTCGACCGTCGATCGTCCCCTCCAAGCCGAGTCCCGGGCGCTCCTTCAGCCCGGCGACCGGGGACGCGGGGACGCCGGCGTCCGCGGCGGCCCGCACGATGGCCTGCGCGAGCACATGCGCCGACCCCGACTCGAGGGCGGCGGCCACCGCCAGGACCTCGGTCCCGGTCGACCCGTCCAGCGGCTCCACCCGTGCGACCTCCGGGGTCCCGCGGGTCAGCGTCCCGGTCTTGTCGAAGGCGACCACCGCCGGACGGGCGAGCTTCGACAGCGCATCGCCGTCCTTCACGACAACCCCGTGGCGCGAGGCGAGGCCCATCCCGGCGACGATGGCGACCGGGGCCGCGATCAGGAGCGAGCACGGGGTGGCGACCACCAGCACCTCGGCGAATCGGACCGGATCCCCGCTCACCAGCCAGGCGAGCCCTCCGATCAGGAAGGAGACGGCGCTGAAGGGCACGGCGACCCGGTCGGCGATCCGGATGAAGCGGCTCTTGGTGCCTGCGGCATCCTGGACCATCTGGACGATCTGCTGGTACTCGCTGTCGCGGGCCAGGGCCACCGCGCGCAGGTGGAGCGTGTCAGCGCCGGCGACGCTTCCGCTGCGCAGACGGTCGCCGCGGCGGTGCAGCACGGGCAGGCTCTCCCCGGTGAGGGAGGATTCATCCATCTCCGCCTGGTCATCGAGCAGATCGCCGTCGACCGGAACGGTTTCGCCGGGCTTGATCAGCAGCAGATCGCCGACGGCCAGCTGCTCGACGGGCACGTCGAGCACCTCGCCGCCGTCACTCCCCATCCTGTGCGCCACCCGGGGGGTCCGGTCGATCAGGGCGCGAAGCTGGTCCTGCGCGCGATTCGAGGCGAAGTCCTCCAGCGCGCGCCCGCCGGTGATCATCAGCACCACGATCAGAGCCGCCCAGTGGTCGCCGACCAGCACCGTGGAGACCACGGCCACGACCGCGAGCAGATCGATGCCCCAACGGCCCGATCGGAGTTCGCGCACCATCCCGATCGCGACCCACAGCGCGACCGCCAGCGCATAGCCGCCGGCGAGCCAGGCCCCGATCACCCCGGGAGCAACGGCTCCCAGAACCGCGGTGACGATGCCGACGAGGATGGTCGCGGGGACCAGCGGGTAGCGCCGGGCGAGCCCGAGCGTCTTTCGCAGCCGGACGCCGGTCACGGGCGGCTCACTCCCCGGTCCGGGGGAGCTGCATCACGGAACGACGGCGATCGGACATGGCAGCTTCGACAGTACCCCTTGGGCGGTCGAGCCGAAGAGCCCGCGCACCACGGCCGGTTGATGCGAGCGGCCGATCACCAGCAGGGCGGCGTGCCTCGCGGCTTCCGCCAGCGTCAGCACCACCTTGCCCTGACTGACCTCGGACGAGATCCGCAGCCCGGGATGGGAGTTCTGAGCCATGTCATCCAGCCGCGACAGGGCGCGCCGCTGTCGTTCGGGGATCGACTCGGTCCCGAAATCCCAGGACGGAGGCACCGCGCCGGGGCCCATCATGTCCCAGACGTGCACCAATCGGACTTCGCTGCCGCGCACAGCCGCCTCGCGCTCGGCGAATGCGAGGGTCGCGGTCTCGGCGTCCTCTGCCCCGATGCCGACCACGACCGGGCCCTGGCGGCTGATCCACTCCGATGGGACGACGATCACGGGGCAGCGCGCCCGATCCACGACCGCCTCCACGAACCGCCCGCCTCTCCGGTCGCCCCGATGCGCCCCGATCACCAGGAGGGTGTCCGATGGGCGGCGCGCCAACTGCTCGATGGGATCCGCAGCGGCCTCGGTGACGGTGAGGTCGGCATCCGGCGCGACGAGGGCCAGCAACTGAGCCATCCCGTCCACGCTCCGGCGCCGCTGGGCAGCATCCGGGGCGGTCGGGTCGACGAGGCTGAACAACTCGACGCCGAGGGCGCGATCCCCGACACGATCGATCAGCCAGCGCAGGGCGGCGGCCGATGCCGGCCCGCCATCGCAGGCGAGGAGCATCCGCTCGGAGCCCGGTGCGGCCGGATCGCGGCCATCCCGGCGGTCGGGGTCGACGGCGGTCATCGCGGGGCGCTTCTCAGGCCGCGACCCGGCCGCCGAGTTCGCGGGCTCCATTCCCTGCCATGACAATTGACCTCTTGACCCCTCTCAGCGGAACGCGATG
>WOYR01000232.1 GCA_011620705.1 Microbacteriaceae bacterium
TCCGTCGTCAAGGACGGCGTCCACTACCACCAGTTCGACATCGTCATCGTGGGCTCCGGCGGTGCCGGCATGCGCGCGGCGATCGAGGCCGGACCGCACGCCAAGACGGCGGTCATCTCCAAGCTGTACCCGACCCGCTCGCACACCGGCGCGGCACAGGGGGGAATGGCGGCAGCTCTCGCGAACGTCGAAGACGACAACTGGGAGTGGCACACCTACGACACGGTCAAGGGCGGCGACTACCTGGTCGACCAGGACGCGGCCGAGATCCTCGCCAAGGAAGCCATCGACGCGGTGCTCGACCTCGAGAACATGGGCCTGCCCTTCAACCGCACGCCGGAGGGCAAGATCGACCAGCGCCGCTTCGGCGGCCACACCCGCGACCACGGCAAAGCGCCGGTGCGCCGGGCCTGCTATGCCGCCGACCGCACAGGCCACATGATCCTGCAGACCCTGTTCCAGAACTGCGTGAGGCTGGGCGTCAACTTCTTCAACGAGTACTACGCGCTCGACATCGTGATGGCGAAGGTGAAGGGCAAGGACCGCCCGGCCGCCGTGATCGCCTACGAGCTGGCGACCGGGGAGATCCACGTCTTCCAGGCGAAGGCGATCATCTTCGCCACCGGCGGCTTCGGCAAGATCTACAAGACCACCTCCAACGCGCACACCCTCACCGGCGACGGCGTCGGCATCATCTGGCGCAAGGGGCTGCCGCTGGAGGACATGGAGTTCTTCCAGTTCCACCCGACCGGACTGGCCGGGCTCGGCATCCTGCTGACCGAGGGGGCGCGCGGCGAGGGTGCGATCCTGCGCAACGCGAGCGGCGAGCGCTTCATGGAGCGCTACGCCCCCACCATCAAAGACCTGGCGCCGCGGGACATCGTCTCGCGCTGCATGGTGCAGGAGGTCGCAGAGGGCCGCGGCGCCGGCCCGCACAAGGACTACGTGCTGCTGGACTGCACCCACCTCGGCGCCGAGGTGCTCGAGACCAAGCTGCCCGACATCACCGAGTTCGCCCGCACCTACCTCGGCGTCGACCCGGTGACGACGCCGGTGCCGGTCATGCCGACCGCGCACTATGCGATGGGCGGCATCCCCACCAACATCAGGGCCGAGGTGCTGAGCGACAACGACACCATCGTGCCGGGGCTGTATGCCGCAGGCGAATGCGCATGCGTCTCGGTGCACGGCAGCAACCGCCTCGGCACCAACTCGCTGCTCGACATCAACGTGTTCGGCAAGCGCGCGGGCAACAATGCCGTCGAGTACTCGGAGAACACCGACTGGGTGCCGCTGCCGAAGGACCCCGCCGCCTTCGTGCAGGGCCTCGTCGCGGAGTTGCGCAATTCGGACGGCACCGAGCGGATCGGCGCGCTCCGCAAGGAGCTGCAGGAGGAGATGGACAGGAACGCGCAGGTGTTCCGCACCGACGAGTCGCTCGCCCAGGTGACCCAGACCATCCACGAGCTGCGGGGCCGCTACAAGAACGTCTCGATCCAGGACAAGGGCCGCCGCTACAACACCGACCTCCTCGAAGCCATCGAACTGGGCTTCCTGCTCGATCTCGCCGAGGTGGTCGTCTACTCGGCGCGCAACCGCAAGGAGAGCCGCGGCGGTCACATGCGCGACGATTTCCCGAACCGGGATGACGCGGGCTACATGAAGCACACCATGGCATACCTGACCGGCGACCCGCACTCGGCGGACGCCGCTGACCACATCTCGCTCGACTGGAAACCGGTCGTCGTCACGAACTACCAACCGATGGAAAGGAAGTACTGATGGCTGACGAGGTTGCCACCGCAGAGGTCTCCGCGGGAGTGCCAGAAGCGCCGATCCAGTCCTTCACAGTCACGCTGATCATCCGGCGCTTCGACCCGGACGTGGACTCCGAACCGCACTGGCAGGACTTCGACGTGCAGCTGTACCCATCCGACCGGGTGCTCGACGCGCTGCACAAGATCAAGTGGGAGCAGGACGGCTCGCTCACCTTCCGGCGCAGCTGCGCCCACGGCGTCTGCGGCTCCGACGCGATGCGCATCAACGGCCGCAACCGGCTCGCCTGCAAGACCCTGATCAAAGATCTCGACATCAGCAAGCCGATCTACGTCGAGGCGATCAAGGGCCTGCCGCTCGAGAAGGACCTCATCGTCGACATGGACCCGTTCTTCGAGTCGTACCGCGCGATCCAGCCGTTCCTGATCGCGAGCGACAAGCCCGAGAAGGAGCGCATCCAGTCGGTCGCGCAGCGCGCCGTCTTCGACGACACCACCAAGTGCATCCTGTGCGCCGCGTGCACCTCGAGCTGCCCGGTGTTCTGGACGGATGGCCAGTACTTCGGTCCTGCGGCCATCGTGAACGCGCACCGCTTCATCTTCGACAGCCGCGACGAGGGCGCCAAGGTGCGCCTCGACATCCTGAACGACAAGGAGGGGGTGTGGCGCTGCCGCACCACCTTCAACTGCACCGAGGCCTGCCCGCGCGGCATCGAGGTCACCAAGGCCATCTCGGAGGTCAAGCAGGCGATCCTGCACGGCTCGCCCGAGCTGCCGTCGGGATCCGATCTGGTGATCACGCCGGTCGCCGCCGCCTGACGAACCCCGGAATCACCGAAGGCCGCCTCACACAGGTGGTGCCATGACCGCGGCGAACAAGGCTCCCCGCCCTCCTGCGGCATGGCTGCGCGCACGGATCGAATGGGCGAAGGCGCTCAAGCCGGTGCGAGTCCTCACCCATTACTCGAACCAGCGCGGCCCGATCCTCGCGAGCGGTCTCGCATACCGGGGGCTGTTCGCGGTCTTCGCCGCGCTGTGGCTCGCCTTCTCGATCGCCGGCATCGTGATCAGCGACAACGAGCAGCTGCAGGACACCATCATCTCCACCCTCAACAACGCCATTCCCGGCCTCATCGACACGGACGGCGCGGGGCCGCAGAGCGGTGCCGTGGACCTGGAGGTGCTCCTCTCCGCCGGCGGCTTCACCTGGACAGGAGCCATCGCCCTCGTCGGCCTGCTCTACACGGCGGTGGGCTGGTTGGGATCGGCGCGCAGCTCGGTGCGGGAGATGTTCGGGCTCCCCAACCCCGCGACCAGCTTCGCGCTGCTGAAAGCGCGCGACATCGCCCTGGGCGCCGTGCTCGGGGTGGCCCTGCTCCTGTCGGCGGCGCTCTCGGTGGCGAGCACCAGCGCGACGAGCTTCCTGCTCGGCCTGATCGGGATCACCTCCCATTCGATCATCTCGACCGTGACGAGCCGCGTCGTGACGGTGGTCGTCATGCTCGCTCTCGACGCCTTCACGCTCGCCTGCCTGTACCGGGTGCTGGCGTCGGTGCGGATTCCGCGGCGGCGCCTCTGGGCGGGAGCGCTGCTCGGCGCCGTCGGGCTGGGGGTGCTCAAGATCCTGGGCTCTTCGCTGCTGGGAGGTGCGAGCAGCAACCCCCTGATCGCCTCCTTCGCGGTGCTCGCCGGCCTGCTGATCTTCTTCAACTTCAGCTGCCAGGTCATCCTGCTCGGCGCCGCGTGGATCGATGTCGGCCTCGCGGACGCGGGCATCGAGGTGGACGCCCTCGCAGGGCCGGCTCCGTCCAAGGGCGTCGCGGCCCGCCGATAGAATCGCCAGCATGGCCCGCCCGCTCCGCATCGCCTCGGTGAACGTCAACGGCGTGCGGGCCGCCTACCGCAAGGGCATGGGGCCGTGGTTGGCCGGGCGCGGCGTCGACATCCTGTGCCTGCAGGAGGTGCGCGCCGAGACCGACGACCTCACCGGGCTGCTCGGCCCCGACTGGAACGTGCTGCACGACGCCGCGACGGCGAAGGGCCGCGCGGGGGTTGCGATCGCCAGCCGGCGCGCGGGTGTGAAAGCGCCGGAGATCCACCGGGTCGAGTTCGGCGCGCCCGACTTCGACAGTGCCGGCCGCTGGCTGGAGGCCGACTACGACGTCGACGGACGCGTCGTCACGGTGG
>WOYR01000192.1 GCA_011620705.1 Microbacteriaceae bacterium
GTGCGCCTGATGCAACGCTGGGTGTTGGCCGTGTTACGCAACCGCACGATCTACTCGCTGGCCGAGCTCAATGCGGAAATTCGCCGTCTGGTCGAGGAGTTCAACAACCGGCCGATGAAGGGTGCCGACAAGCGCTCGCGTAACCAGGTGTTCGAGGAGGTTGACTTGCCGGTGATGCGGCCGTTGCCGCTGGAACGCTATGTGTATGCCGACTGGAAGATCGGCGTGAAGTAGATCGCATAGTACGAGCCGATGAAGACCACGAACGCGTAGAGGGGGTTGAGGAACAGGCGGACCAGCCGCGCGTACATGAGCGCGTTCAGCCACTCGTGCGGGCCGGCCGGCTCGGACGGCTTGTGGGCGGTCGTGGCACGCAGCAGCAGAGTGACCACCCCGCCGAGGGTGAGCAGCAGCGGCGCGAGCATGTTCAGGCTCATGTGGAAGCCCATGTGCACGGCGAAGGAGGCGCCCGAGTACGGCCCGACTCCCGAAGAGGTGGTGAGCACGACGACGACCCAGCCGAGCACCCAGGCGACGGTGCGCCCGAGCGGCCACTTGTCGCCCCGGCGGTTCAGCCGGCGCACGGCGGCCAGATAGACGAAGGTGCCAACGGCCGAGATCACCAGGAACAGGATGTTGGGCCGCCAGTCGAAGGCGAGAGTCACCCAGCTCGGGGGAGCCGTGACGTCGTAGCCGAGGAAGTTCTGCGCGATGGAGGTCGGGATGAAGAACTGCGGCGGCGGGATCCGGCTGAGCCCGATGACCGCGCCCGTCGCGATCGCGGCCAGCAGAACGGCCCCCGCTGCGCGGAGCGGCCGGGCGGTTGGACGCCCGCTGCGTCCGCGGAGGACCGCGAGCAGCCCGGCGCCCAGCACCGCCGCATCCTTGAGCAGGAACAGCCAGCCGGTCGACGTGCCGAAGAGCGAGGCGCCGGCGAGCTCGAAGGGGACCACCACGGCGTCCGACAGGAGGACAACCGCGGCGGCGGCGGCCACCGTCACCCGGTAGCGGATCTCGATGACGGGGCGGCGATCGAGCGCTGCCAGGACGATGCACCCGAGCAGCACGGCGAACGCGGGCGTGCCGTACATGCTGGCGTCGCCGCCGAAGTCATGATTCGGACCGACGAGCACGTGCGTGACCAGCACCGGCGCGAGCAGCGCGACGGCGGCCAGGCCGGTGCTGACCATCACCGAGGTCCAGCGAGTGGCGAGGAAGGCGATGACCGCGATGGTGCCGGCGAGGAAGGCGACGACGATCCATGCCTGCGGCAGGTAGCTGCCCTGCACCAGGTGCGCGAGAGCGCCCGGCCGCGCGACGGCGGTGAACGGGACCCCGTTGGCGTCGGCGGCGTCCACCGGGATCAGTGCGACGGCGCTGAGGCACCACACGATCGCCGACCACATGACCACGTCGAGTTCGCCGTGACCGGCGATCCGCATCCGGTCGCGTCCCACCCGGCGGGTCAGGAACGCCACGCGCACGAGCGCTCCGAGCGTCAGCGCCCCCGCGATCAGCGCGACGAGGTTGAGAATGGCGCTGGCCATCGCGGTGTCCATGCCCGGGTACCCCGAGGCGAGCTGACGGTAGCCGAGGTCGCCGAGCGTCACGACGATCCCGGCGACGACGGCGAGCGGGACGGCGAGCGCGACGAAGCCGAGTGCGCCGCGATTCAGGCTCGGCGCACCCGGATCGCTCGGCTCGCGACCTGGCCCGCGACTGGGATCAGGCGAGAGCGTAGCCCGCCTCTTCCAGTGCGGACGAGACCTCGGCGTCGCTCAGCGGACGATCGCTGACGACTGTCGCCTCTCCGACCCGGTAGTCCGCCGTGGCGGAGGTGACGCCGTCGAGCGAAGCCAGGGCCTCACCGACGTGATGGTCGCAGTTCTCGCACGTCATGCCCGAGATCGAGTAGTTGCTCTCCATGCTGTCCTTCCCTTCGTCGGCGCCGTTCACATCGTAGGCGCGTGATCTGAGTGGCGGGCCGGTGCTCCTTCGTTCTCGTCGGGAGGGCGTATGCCTGTCGATGGTCATGTCATCAGCCAGAGGAATGCCACGGCCATCCCGGACGGCATGACCGCGCCTGCCGCGACGTCGAGGATCGCGAGCACCGGGTGCGGGCCGGATGCACGGCGGCCGGCGTGGATGACGAGATGCACGATGAACCAGGCCGCCGCGATCGCGAAGACCACCCCGAGCACGATCGAGACGACGATCGCCCAGGGCGCGGAACCGGTCATCGTCATGCCGTCGGATCCCATCGACATGCTCGTCGTCCCGTGCGTGTCCATGTTCATCGATGGACCGCTCGGGCTCATCGCGACGGCCATCCAGGCCATCGTCGCCATCATGAACGCGTGGTACCAGAGCAGCCGCGCCGAACTGCTGTGATGGCCGGCCAGGAGCGCGGCCTCGCTCCCCGGGCGGAAGAGGGCGAGGAAGACGTACCAGAGCGCGGCCAGCGTGAAGACGACGATCTGCGCGGACGCCGGGAAGACCGAGTACCACCCCCATGGCATCGAGATCATGACGATGCTCATCAGGACGTGCGTGAGGTTGTTGATCCGGTCGATCCACGAGATGGCGATCACGACCCGGACCAGGTAGTAGATCCCGGTGGCGGCGAACAGGATCGAGACCAGCCAGTCGCCGGTGGGCGCCATGTTCATGGGGCGACCGCCGCGGCGGAGAAGAAGATGACCATGCGGTCACTCTACAAGATGTCGAGCACTTTGTTCGACACGATGTAGAGCACGTCGTCGAGCCCGCTGCAGACGGTTGACGATCTACCCCGTCGCCTCCGGATCGTGGGATGCCGTCTCGCTCACTTCCTGCGCCAGGCCATCATTCCGCCGCGCACGGTGACCGCGTTCCAGCCGTTGCTGCGGAGCGTCCTGGCCGCCGCCGCTGAGCGCATTCCCGTGTGGCAGATCGTGACGATCGAGTCGGACTTCCTCAGCCGTCCGAGGGACCGGTCGAGCGTGTCCAGCGGGAGATGGAGCGCGCCGGTGACGTGATCGGCCTTCCACTCCTGGGCCGTGCGCACATCGACCAGCTGCCAGCCCTCGGCGAGCAGTTCGCGAGCCCGCTCGACGGAGACGCTGTTGCGCCGGAACAGGCTCATCGCCCGCCCTCCGAGGGGAGCCCGGCCAGGAGCCAGGCGCTCGTGCCCCCCTCCACGTTGACCGCGTCGATGCCTCGCGCCGTCAGCGCCTCGACGGCACGGAGGCTGCGGGCGCCCGACTGGCAGATCACGTAGGTGGTCGCCGTCTCGTCGGGCAGCGACGCGGATGCCACGGTGCCGAGAGGCACGTTGACGGCTCCGACCGCGTGGGCGGCGGCGAACTCGTCCGGCTCTCGCACGTCGATCAACTGGGGCGCCGCGAGCGCGGCGAGCTGCTCAACTGTGATGTTCTTCATGACTTCCCATCCGAGTGTTCCAAGTGACTTCTGAATCATACCCCCAGGGGTATAGTTGCGCAAAAAGGTGGGACCACATGGACTATCGCATCTCGGACGCCTTCATCGCCCCGCCCACCCGCATCCCCCTGCTCCTGCGGATCGGACTGTGGATCGTGCGCCGCCGCACAGGCGCCGATCTGCTCCCGCCGCGGCTGCTCGCCTGGTACCCGCGAGCAGCCGTCGCCTCTGGCCTGCTCGAGTCGCTGATCACGCACCGCGACCGCCGCATCGATGAACGGATGCTGAAGATGGTGCGCATGGCCGTGTCGTTCACCGCCAGCTGCCCCTTCTGCGTCGGCATGAACTCCGAGGGCTGGGAGAAGCTGATGTCGCCGGAGGAACTCTCCGCGCTCCAGGGCAGCCTTCCCCTGGAGCAGCTCGGCACGCTCACGGTCCGCGAGCGACTCGCGATCGAGTTCGCGCGCCTCACCTCGCAGACCCCTCTCGCCCTCTCCGCCGAGTTCGGCCGGCGGCTGACC
>WOYR01000127.1 GCA_011620705.1 Microbacteriaceae bacterium
GCCTTGGTGGTTCCGGTCTCGGGGTAGAGCACCTTGTCGAGGTTGGTCAGGTGGATGCGGTGGCCGCCGACATCCACGTACGTGTCGTGCTCTTCGGCTCTCGCCATGCCATCACGCTAACCACAGGGGTGTACATCGTCCACATCCGCAGAGGAAAATGACAGGATGCGCTCCATCTGGAAGGGCTCCCTGAGCTTCGGCCTCGTCAACGTGCCCGTGAAGCTGTATGCCGCCACCGAGGACCACGACGTGCCGCTGCACCAGGTGCACGACAAGGACGGCGGGCGCATCCGCTACCAGCGCCGCTGCGAGATCGACGGCGAGATCGTCGACTACGAGCACATCGCCAAGGCCTACGTCGACGGCGACGAGACGGTCATCCTGACCCCGGAGGATCTGGCGGCGCTGCCCGCCGAGCGCAGCAAGGACATCGACGTGGTGGAGTTCGTGCCCAGCGACCAGGTCGACCCGATCATGTTCGAGAAGAGCTACTACCTGGCTCCCGACTCCAAGTCGACGAAGGCCTACGTGCTGCTGCGCGAGACCCTGCAATCCACGGATCGCACCGCCATCGTGCAGTTCGCCCTGCGGCAGAAGACGCGGTTGGCGGCCCTGCGGGTGCACGACGACGTGCTCATGCTGCAGACCCTGCTCTGGGACGATGAGGTGCGCGAGGCGCGCTTCCCCGAGCTCGACGAGAGCCCCAAGATCACGGATGCCGAACTGAAGATGAGCAAGCAGCTGGTCGAGAGCTTCGCCGGCGACTTCACCCCCGAGAAGTTCACCGACGACTACCAGGCGCAGTTGCGCACCCTCGTGGAGGCCAAGCTGGAGCAGGGCGACGCCCTCGACACCGACGCCACCTTCGGCCGTGCTGAGGGCCAGGGCGGCGGCGAGGTGCTCGACCTGATGGAGGCCCTGCGGCGCAGCGTCGAGAGCAAGCGGAGCGCCGCCGAATCGAAGGCGGCGCCGTCCGGTGCCAGGAAGCCGGCCGCGAAGAAGCCGTCGGCGAAGTCCGCCTAGTTGTTCGGCCCTCGTTCAATCCGCATGACCCACTCGTGGGTGAGGAGGTTGTCGGCCGGCGTCGTGGGCGAGGATCGCCGCCTGCACCCGGTTCTGCACGCCGAGCCTCGGATACATGCGGTTGATGTGCGCCTTGACGGCGCTCTCACTCATCCGCAGGCCAGCCGCGATGTCGGCGTTGGATTCTCCGCTGGCGATCCTCGCCAGCACGCTCTGCTCGGTCGCCGTGAGCGCGGCAATCCGGGCTCCTGCCGAAGCCCGCTCTTTCCCGTCGGGTGATGCGGTGATGTGGTCGATGAGCTGCCGGGTCACGGCTGGGTCGATGAGGGCGTTGCCGCGATGGATGGTCTTGATCGCTTCGATGATCTCGCGCGGGTGGGTGTCTTTCAGCAGGAACCCGCTCGCGCCGGCCCGGAGCACGGCGAGCACGTAGTCGTCGACGGAGAAGGTGGTCAGGGCGATGACCTCGGGCGGGGAGGGGAGCTGTCGAATCTCGCGGGTCGCCTCGATGCCGTCGAGGATCGGCATGCGGATGTCCATGAGTACGACGTCCGGCCGGGTCCGCTCGACCATGCGGATCGCCTCCCGGCCGTCGCCGGCCTCACCGTGGAGGTGGACTCCGGGGTCTGTGGCGAGGATCGTGCGGATGCCTGAGCGCACGAGCGGGTCGTCGTCGACGACGAGGACGCCGATCGGGCGGGTCAAGGTCGCGGCTTCGGAGATCATTTGATCCGCCGCTTCATGGTTGCCGCTGCCGCGTTGCCGTTCTTCTTCTCGGTGGGCCACGGGAGCTCGGCGTCGATCAGCCGGCGGTGGTCGCTGGTCTCGCCGTAGCTCACCTGGCCGCCGAGCACGGACACCCGCTCGGCGATTCCGACGAGGCCTCGCCCGTTGCCCGGGTCGTCCGGGGATGGCGCGCGCTGTGAGAGGGAGTTGGAGATCCGCACATGCAGTCCCTGGTTCGGCGCGCCGGACAGGTCGACGACCACCTCGGATGCGGGTGCGTGCTTGTGCACGTTGGTGAGAGCTTCTTGAACGATCCGGTACGCGGTGCGTTCGACGGGGCCGGCTGGGCAGGAGTCGAGCTGGTTGAGATAGCGGACGGCGACGCCGGCGCGACGTGACTCGTCGACCAGGTGGTTCAGGTCGGCGAGCCCTGGCTGTGGGGCCAGCTCATCGCGCGCCGGCTCCTCCCGCAAGACGGTTAGGACCCCGCGCAGCTCGTCGAGCGCTGCCCGGGCGGACTCGCGGATGATCCCGGCGGACTCGGCGACCTTCGCGTCCGTGGTTTGCAGCTCGAGCGATCCTGCGTGGAGGGCGATGAGGGAGACACGGTGGGCAATGACGTCGTGCATCTCGCGGGCGATCCGGTTCCGCTCCCCGGCACGGGTCGCGTCTACGAGCAGCTGACGTTCGTATTCGGCGCTGCGCTGGCTGCGCTGGGCGAACCGTCCCAGTGTCCCGACGAAGCGGATCACGACGCCCAGCAGCACGAAGGCAGCGGCGGCGATGACGTGGATGACGAACCACACGATCCAGCTGGAGTGGTGCAGGTCGAGTTCATGGCTGAGGGCGTTCCCGTATGGGCCTGCCAGTCCGATCTCGAGTCCGAGGAGATAGCAGACGGCGCCGACGGCGAGGACCCATGGGCGGCTGCGGATCGCGACCACGACGAGGGGCGATCGACGCCGCGACCCACAGGCCGGAGAGCGCGGACAGAGCCGCGGTCACCAGCAGGATCGCAAACGGCCAACGGCGCAGCCAGATGACCGCGACGCCGGCGGCGACGCCGGACGCGAGGGTGAGCCCGGTGGTGAGGAGAGTGGCCGGGTTGATCCCGCTCTGCACCGTGTCGAGCGGGTCGTCGTTGATGGGGGTGAAGGAGTTGATGGCGACTAGCACGTAGGCGGTGCCGAGTTCGGCAACCACGAGCAGCACGACAAGGGGCACCCGGATCCGGGGCCACGCGACCGCCCACGCCGTGGTCGGTTCCTGCACGACCAGCGAGAACCAACGGGCGAGCGCGTTCGATCCCGCTGTCCTCTGCTTCGCCTCGCCGACCATGTTTCAACGATAGGTCGGCGTTGGGTGCGCACGGCACGAGTCTCGGGCGGCGATTGTGCAACTTTCGATGCGCCCGTCCCGACGAAAGGTCACAGACATTCGCGCACACCTGTCGTCAGTGTGAGGGCACGGTGGCGGACCCGTCGCCGTGCGTCCTTCTGGATCTGGGACGTCGTCCTAGGAGGAATGGAGAACAGAATGAGGAAGAAGTCGGTCGGAGCCCTGCTGGTGACAGCTGGTCTCGCTGTGGGGCTGGCCGGATTCTCACCGCGGCCGGCGCCATGCGCACCGCGCCCGACCGGCTCCAGCTCGCCGCTCTGCCCGCGACCGGCATCCCACTCATCGAGGTCACGCCAGGGTTCCCCACCGCTCTCGGCTTGCAACGATCCGCGCCCCGACCGACCAGCGGCCTGCTCCTCTCTCCCGACCTCGCCCACGACCTCGGCGCCGACGCCGGCACCCGGCTCCTCACCGCCGATGGCACCACAGCAGTTGTCGCCGGCGTCTACGACTATCACAACGACGGCCGCCAGCAGGCCCTCCGCTACACCGCCCTCGAAACCGTTCCCAGCGACGGCGTTTTCGACCAATGCTGGATCACCGTATGGCCCACCAACGACGCTGCCACGAAGCTGATCAGCACCTCGCTCATTCCCAGCTCCGGCGGTACGCCCGCGACCGGTCAGCTCAATACCAGCCTGGGCGCAAACTTCGACGGGCCCGCCCTCTTCGACGGCCGCCTCACCCGGTGGGCCCCGATCGCCGCCGCCATCGTCGGCCTGCTCCTCGGCTACACCTCGACCCGGCTACGCCGCCTCGAACTCGCCTCCGACC
>WOYR01000206.1 GCA_011620705.1 Microbacteriaceae bacterium
GCTGGGGTACCTGGACTCGAACCAAGAACAACTGAACCAGAATCAGCCGTGTTGCCAATTACACCATACCCCATCGAAAAACCCTGATCAGAGGCGGTTTTCGATGTTAGACCATCCGGCGCTTCCTGAGAAGGTGGCGGGGCGGACCGTCGTCCAGCATACGACATGGCACACTCCCGTCATGACTCGACCCCTGCTCGACTGGCACAAGGCCCATCGCGAAACCCTGACCCGCGGCGACCGCGCCGCCGACCGGATGCGCAACGTCATGGGCAGTTGGCTGTTCGTCGGCGGCTTCGTGGCGTTCATGATCGTCTGGGCGATCATCAACTCCTTCAAGATCGCCTGGGACCCATACCCCTTCATCCTGTTGAACCTCTTCCTCAGCATGCTCGCCGGCCTGCAGGGCGCGATCCTGCTGATCGCCGCGAAGCGCCAGGATGCCATCGCAGCTGCGCTCTCGGCCCACGACTACGAGACCAACAGGGCCGCCAAGAAGGAGATCGAGGAGCTGATGGCGATCAACCGGGCGCAACTCGAGATACTCAACGAGCTCTCCGGCCGGCCGTTGGATTCTGCGCAGACCAATGCCGACATCGCTCGCAGACGGAGCGCCGGCAAGGGCACCACCGAGGCGCGGGGCTGACGGCGAGGGGCTAACGGCGAGGGCGGCGCTCATCGCGGATCGCCTGGACCAGCAGCTGCGCGGCCGCGATCACGAGGAGCACGGCGAACAGGACCGTCGCCAGCAGGGGCGGCATGGCCGAGGCGATCGCGACCCCGCCGAAGGTCGCCGCAGCGGCGGAGACGCCCACGATCATGCCGTCGATCACATCGACGAGGCCGGCGCGCGCGTTCGCGAAGGTGCCCGTCACCGCCCCGGGAATGATCGCGACCAGCGAGGTGCCCTTGGCCAGCAGATCGCCCGCACCGAAGATGGTGACCAGCAACGGCACGATGATGACGCCGCCGCCGATCCCGAACAGGCCGGAGGCGACCCCCATCACCAGACCGAGCAGCAGCAGTCCCGCGATCGAGGGCGGAGTCAGGGCGATGGCGCCCTCATGGCTCGGAGTCCCGAGGAACAGGCGCACCGCCACGACGCCCAGCATCGCGATGAACAGCCACCGCAGCCAGCGGATCGGCAGGGCCCGGAGCATGCGGTGCCCGATCAGCGAGCCGACGATCCCGCCCGCGGCGATGATCAGGGCCGCCAGGATGTCGACCCTCCCGGCGACCGCGTACTCGATGGCGCCCACCACCGCGGCCGGGATGATCGCGACCAACGAGGTCGCAGAGGCCCGACGGTGGTCGAGTCGGGCGACGCCGCTCAGCAGCGGCACCATGATGAACCCGCCGCCCACGCCGAAAGCGCCGGAGAGCACGCCGCCCACCGCACCGATCAGGATCAGCACGACCACCTGCCGGGGAGTCCGGCGCGGGTCGGGCCGGGTGTCGGGTGTGTCCGGTTCCGGCGGGTTGGGAGACGTCACGGCCGGTCAGAGCGCGAGCCGGAAGCGGTCGAGCCGCGCCAATGTCGACGTCTTGCCGAGGATCTCCATCGACTCGAACAGCGGCGGGCTGATCCGCTTGCCGCTCAGGGCGGTACGCAGAGGTCCGAAGGCGTCGCGCGGCTTCAGCCCTGCTCCGCCCTGCTCCGGCGGGTCCGTGAGCGCATGGCGGAGGGTCTGCTCGATGACGGCGGCCGCGAAATCGTCGAGGGGTTCGAGGGCGGCGTATGCGGCGTCCAGGATGCGGCGGGCCTGGGCGGCGTCGCGCGGCAGCGCGTCGGCCTCGTAGACGATCGTGTCATCCGGCTGGAAGAAGAACTCGAGCATCGGGCGGGCCTCGCCGAGCACCGTGATCCGCTCCTGCACGAGCGGCGCGGCCTCGCGGAGGATCGCCTGCTCCGAGGGCGTCGGCGGCTCGCTCACGATGCCGTCCAGGTAGGGCAGCAGCCGGGCCTCGAAGTCGTCGGGGGCCAGCATCCGGATGTGGTCGCCGTTGATCGAGTCCGCCTTCTTCTGGTCGAAGCTGGCCGGGTTGGGGTTCACATCGACGATGTCGAATGCGGCGATGAACTCCTCCCGGGAGAACACGTCGCGGTCCGGCCCGATCGACCAGCCCAGCAGGGCCAGGTAGTTCATCAGCCCCTCCGGGATGAAACCGCGATCGCGGTGGTGGAACAGGCTCGACTCGGGATCGCGCTTGCTGAGCTTCCTCGTCCCCTCGCCGCGCACCAGCGGCAGGTGGCCGAAGCGCGGCACGAAATCGGTCACCCCGAGCTCGATCAGCGCCAGGTAGAGGGCGATCTGGCGCGGGGTGCTGGAGAGGATGTCCTCCCCGCGAAGCACATGCGTGATGCCCATGAGGGCGTCGTCCACCGGGTTGACGAAGGTGTACAGCGGCACCCCGTTCGGCCGCACCACCACGAAATCGGTGAAGCTGCCGACCGGGAAGGTGATCGGCCCGCGCACCAGGTCGTCGAATCCGAGATCCTCGTCGGGCACGCGCAGCCGCAGGGCCGGCGAGCGGCCCTCGGCGCGGAACGCCTCGCGCTGCTGCGCCGTGAGCTCGCGCTCGAAGTTGTCGTAGCCCTGCTTCGGGTCGCGGCCCGCGGCGAGGTTGCGGGACTCCATCTCCTCGGGGGTGACGAAGCTCTCGTAGAGGAGGCCGGCATCCATCAACCGCTGGATCAGCTCGAGATAGATCGGGGTGCGCTGCGACTGCCGGTACGGCGCATGCGGGCCGCCCTTCTCCACGCCCTCGTCCCAGTCGATGCCCATCCAGTTCAGGGCGTCGAGGATCTGCAGGTAGCTCTCCTCGCTGTCGCGCTCGGCATCGGTGTCCTCGATGCGGAAGATCAGCTTGCCGCCGGTGTGGCGCGCGTACGCCCAGTTGAACATCGCCGTGCGGATCAACCCAACGTGCGGGGTGCCGGTCGGCGATGGGCAGAAGCGCACGCGGACATCGGCGCCCGTCGCGGTGGTGAAGGGGAGCAGTGACATCGGGATCGAGCCTAGCGATGGCCGGGGCTCCCGATGACTAGACGAGCGCGAGCACGGCCGAAGCCGCGAGCGCGAGCACGATGCCGATCGTCTGCAGCACGCTCAGCCGCTCCCTGAGCACGAAGAAGGCGAGGATCACCGTTCCCAGCGGATACAGCGCGTTCAGCACCCCCATCACCGCCAGCTCGCCCAGATGCAGCCCGATCACCAGCAGGATGTTGCCCGCAGCCAGCAGGACCCCGCCGAACACGGCCTGCACCACGCCCGTGCGGTTCCGGATGCCGGACAACTCCCCCGGCCCGCGGCGCAGCCTGTTGACCAGCAGCACCACCGCGTACAGGACCGACGCGACGATCAGGTCGATGAACATCGGGATCAGGCCCGAATCGGTCGGCGTCCTGTCGATGGCGATGATGTAGCCCGCGAAGCCGAGCCCGGCGATCGCGCCGAGCACGACGGCGCGCGGCGTCACCCGCACCGGGTCGCGCTGACGGGGCACCGCGAGCAGCACCGCCGCCACGACGACCGCCGCCAGCGCCGCATAGCCGGGCACGGCGATCCGCTCGCCGAGCGCGAACCCCACGATCGCGGGGACGACGGCGTAGATCATCGCCACTCCGGGTGAGACGACGCTCATCGGCCCGATCGCCAGGCTCGCGTAGAACGCCCAGGTGCCGATGCCGCCCGCGACGCCGGCGACGGCGCCGAGCCACACGGCGGACGCCGACCAGTGCGGCCCGCCGGCGGAGGTCGCGACCGCCGCAATGGCCAGTGCGGCGAACTGGCTCAGGAAGCTGGCCAGCAGCGGGCTGATCCGCCGCGCGGCGAGGCCCCCGAGGAAGTCGGACGCGCCGTAGATGAGGGCGCTCGAGAGCCCGAGGAGCGCGATCACCT
>WOYR01000074.1 GCA_011620705.1 Microbacteriaceae bacterium
GTGATGACCAGCCCCAAGACCGTCCCGTGGAGCGAGACCCGCGCGAAACGGAAGCTCGACGAGGCCATGGTCGCCGACCACCGCGCCCGGCTGCAGGCCGAGGCCCGCGCCTACCGTCTCCGCGAGATGCGCGAGGAGCAGGGCCTCACCCAGGCGGAGCTCGCCCAGCGCATGCATGTGACACAGCCGTCCGTCTCCGAGCTGGAGTCCGGCGACATCGAGCGCTCTGGGCTCAGCACCCTCAAGGCCTATGTCGAGGCCCTCGGCGGCAGCATCGAGGTCACCGCCGTGTTCGGCGACCGCAAGGTCGTCCTCTCCACCAGCTCGCACTAGCCCGGAGATGATGTCGCCCCTTCCCAGCTCCAACATGCTCAGACGCTCTCGAAGGTGTCGCGCCAGGCGAGGACGCCGCGCTCGGCGAAGGCGGCCGGGCTATCCCCCGCAGTCGGCACGGGGTCAGCCGGATCGAGGTCGAGGTCGAAGTCGAGGGCCTCCTTGGCGGCGTAGTCGTAGGCGTCGCGGCCCCGGCGAGGAATAAGTACGCTCCGCCCGCCGACCTCGAAGACGAACGGCCGCGGCAGTGCCCACACGGCCTCGCTGACGCGCGACAGCGCAACAAGCCCCAGGACGCTGGCCCAAGTAGTCGCACATGTCGCGACTCACCTGTCGCCTATGTCGCGACTCATCACGTTGGTGCCCCTGGAGGGACTCGAACCCCCAACCCTTTCCTTAGGACGGAACTGCTCTTCCATTGAGCTACAGAGGCTGACGCACAGAGCCTAACGGAGCGACTCAGTCGACATCCTGCCGCAAAACGCGATCGCGCAGTTCGGCAATGACAGCTCGCTCGGGGGCGGTGACTTCTCCATCGACCGAAGCGACACGCTTTGCCGCTGCAACGACATCAGCCATGTCGCCCGTCGATGAGTCGACGCGGCGCCGCACATCTTCGTGGTCGAGGTGGATGAGCCGAGATAGTTCTTCGTCAACGACCTCGTGCTTCTCCTTCACCAGTCGCACCAGGTGACGGAACAGGCAGGGATCAGGCCGGCATTGCCTGCCATGCCGTCAATCCTCCTCTTGCGCGATGATCCGGGCGACCGCGTCTTGCAGGAACGGTGCTGGGTCGAAGTACGGGAGAACGCCGCTGCCGTTCCGTCCGTCGAGCGAGTTCCACGCCGCCTCGAGGGACGCGCCTCGATGCCGCGCCGCATAGAGCGCGGCAACAGCCGAGGTGCGGGATCGGGCTTCGGCGCAGTGGACGAAAACCTCCTTGCCCTCGGTGCGGAGTTCGGCGATGACGTCGGTCGCGTCAACGAGCGTGAAGTCGAGGTTCAGATTCTCGCCGGGTGTGTCGATGAGCCAGACACGGAGAGACTCGACGCCCTCCGGCACCTCGCTCGTGCCGATCCGGCCGAGCGACACGACCGCCGAGACCGTGGCCGGGAGGTTCGAGAGCGCGGACTGAGAGCCGAGCCAGACACCGTCGTCGAAGGGGTGACGGGTGGGATCGGTATGGCGGAAGTGCGGATTGAGCACCGAGTCGCCGGCGGGCCACCCCGCGCCGTCCGAGGCGCCGCCGCGGGCAGCGAGGATCGCGAGCCGGGCGAGGTCGTTCGCGTCGTAGCCCGGCCAGCCATGGATGCGGCGCTGCCATGACAGCGGGATGCCACTGATGCCCCAGCGCGCCCCCGCGAGGGCGCCGGCGATCGCGGCGACGGTGTCGGTGTCGCGCCCGCCGCGGACGGCCCGATAGATCGCATCGCGGAAGTCGGTCGCGCCCTCGACGGCGACGAGGGCGGCCTGGAATGCCTTGACGACCCAGCCGTTCCCCTCGCTGAACTCTCGCGGGTGGGCCGCGGCCCGCGCTTCGTCGATCACCCCCAACCAGCGGGTGTGGCGGCGGGTGCCGTCGGCGACAAGGTCCGTGAAGCCACGGGCGTCAATCTCACCGGTCAGGATCGCACGGCGGATCAGCAGGGACCAGATCGTCACCGCGGCGCCGTTGTCCGGCTCCCAGTGCGTGATGCGCGTCACCCGCTCAGCCGCCGACTGCAGCGCGCGCTCGGAGTCCGGCGCGAGGTAGCCGAGGGCGAGCGGGCCGATCCGCATCAGGGAGCCGTTGCCGCCGCTGCGCCCGGCGCTCGCGTGGACCGCTTCGGAGGAGCGCAGCAGACCAGCCTCGGTCCGGTCATCCTTCGCCCCTTCCATCACCTGGATCGTCTGGATGCCGATGCCGCGGCCGTCTTCGTCGGCCCACTGATACCAGCGGTCGATGACCGATTGGATGCCCGTCTCGGAGTCGATGCCGTACCCGGCGGCGAGGGTGTCGAGGATGGCGATCGCCATCGCGGTGTCGTCGGTCCAGCCGCCCGGCTGCTCGCCGCCCTTGCCGGGGCCGAACTGCGGGATGAAGTCGTCCGGGTGCGACGGGCCGAACTCGTAGGGCGCGCCGAGCGCATCCCCGACGGCCGAGCCGACGACGGCACCGGCGGCGCGGTCGAGCTGCTGTGCGGTGAGCTTCATCAGACTGTCACCGCCTGGGTCACGAGGAAATTGTCGAGCGGCGGGTCCCATTCCCCGTGGACCCAGTCGTCCTTGCAGTGCTCGCAGAGCAGCATCGCCGCCTCCCCTTCCTTCGGGTAGGGGCCGGGGAACCACAGCACGACCTTCCACTCGACCGGGCCGTGGGCGGCTCCGAGCGGCAGGTCGCAGACCATGCACTCGCAGGCGAGCTCTGCCCGGGACGCGCCGCCGAGGGCGAAGTCGACGTCGACTTCCGCAAGCGTCCTCATCGGGCGTCCTGCAGGAGTTCGGCGAAGGAAGCCGGGAGGGCGACGTTCCCGGTCGCTCCGGCGAAGGCCGGGGCGACTTCCTCGGGGCTGTATCCGGCGATGCCGCAGCCGATCTCGGTGACGAGGAAGGTGAGCTCGGTGTGCACGGCAGCGAACGCGAGGAAAGCCTGAATCTCGCCGAGCATCACCTGCCGGCCGCTCATCGTGTCGATCGCGTAGGACTGGCCGTGGAGTCCGTGACCTTCGCCCCACACAGCGCCGAAGTGCTCGTGTGCGAATCGGGCCGCGCCTCCGCCGTGGTGTCCGGCTCCGTTCGAGCCGAAGACGAACACCTCGCCGGAGTCGAGCGTCGTGATCCGCGGGCTGCTGATGAACCGACCGGTCCGGTCGACCCAGGCGTTCTGCTTGCTGTTCATTGCTGCACGCTCCGCGCGGTCTCGATGGTGGTCTGGATGGTGGTGGTGAGCTGGAGACCGGCGAGCATGTCGTCGGGGTCGTAGACGTACTGGAGTGCGTCGGCGACCGGCTCGGCTCCGGCGAGCATGTAGCAGGCGAGCGGACCGGTGCGGTCGCCGCTGACGGCGTGCACCCAGATCATCCACGGCACAACGCCCTCGACCGGGACGCCCCAGCGGGCCACCGCGGCCTCGACATCAGGCACGCTCCTTCAGATAGGCGACGACCGCCGGCCAGTCTGGGAAGCGACCGCCGCCGAAGTGCAGCCACTCGACGATCACGCCATCCATGTCGATGTAGAGGATTTTCTCGCTCATCTGCCGTCCTTCGTTTCAGTCATCATCCCTGACACTGTCGATCCAGCCGCCCGCGGGGGTGATCCTGACTTCGTGCGCCTCGTGCCAGTCATGTGAGTGGGGAGGCAGCGATTGCGCGGCTGCGACTGCCTCGGTGGTCATGTTGTGTGCCGCCGCCAGTTCGGCATCGGAGGCATGCACGGCGTACCAGCTTTCGCCGCTGCGCCAGTCTCGGGTCCCGATCCAGATGCCATCCGGATTGCGATGCAGGTCGATCTCGTCGCCGGCGGGGTAGCTCAGTGCCTCACTCATCTTTGGCTCACTTTCCGTCTATTTCTGCTTCAGGA
>WOYR01000089.1 GCA_011620705.1 Microbacteriaceae bacterium
CGACAGCCCCTTCCCCTCGTTGCCCACGACGAGTACAAGAGGCTCCCCTGCGAGGGCCAGCCCGGGCAGCGCGACGCTGCCCGCACCGTCGAGGCCGAGCACGAAGACGCCGCGCGACTTGAGCTCCTTCAGCGTGTTGGTCAGGTTGCCCGCCATCGCGACCGGGATGCGCGCGGCGGCGCCGGCCGAGGTCTTCCAGGCCGATGCGGTCATCCCGACGGTCCGGCGCTGCGGGACGATGACGCCCTGCGCACCGAAGGCGCCGGCCGAGCGGACGATCGCGCCCAGGTTGCGCGGATCGGTGACGCCGTCGAGCGCGACCAGCAGCGGGGTCTCCCCGCGCGCCAGGACCGCGTCGAGCAGTTCGAGCGGATGCGCGTACTCGTATGCGGGTACCTTGAGCGCGATCCCCTGGTGCACGGCGTCCGGCCCGCTCAGGCGGTCGAGCTCTGGGCGCATCACCTCGAGCACATTGAGGCCGCGCTTGGTGGCGAGCGACAGGGATTCCTTCACCCGGTCGTCCATCTCGATCCGCGCCGCGATGTAGAGGGTGGATGCCGGGATCTTCGCGCGCAGCGCCTCCACGACCGAGTTGCGGCCGGTGACGATCTCGCTGTCGTCGGCTTTCGGACGCTGCGGGCGGCGGGGAACGCCGGCACCCCCCGCACCGGTGCGCCCGCCCTTCGTCGCGGCGGCGCCGCCGTGCCGCTCCCTGGCCGCCTCCAGCCGCTCGTTCGCGGCTTTGCGCTTGCCTGCGACATGCCAACTGCGGTCCTCGGCTTTGGGGGTCGGGCCCTTGCCCTCCAGCGCGCGGCGGTTGTGGCCGCCGGTGCCGACGGACGGCCCCTTCTTCCTGCCCGCCGCTCCTGGACGCCCTGGCTTGGTCATGCGATGCTCCAATGGGTCGCTGCGGCGCCGTCGACGCTCGAGACGTCTTCCAGCGCGATGCCGGCGGCGGCGAGTTCGTCGCGGATGCGGTCCGCCGCCGCGAAGTCCTTGCCCTCCCGGGCCCGGGCGCGGTCATCGATCAGGCGCTGCACCAGCGCATCGAGTGCGGCCCTTGCCGCGCCATCCTGGTGCACGGCCCACTCCGGGGAGTGCGGGTTGACGCCGAGCACCTCCGTCATGGCGAGCACCTCCTCGCGCCGCCGCGCTGCGTCCTCGAGCTGGCCGTCGTCGAGGGCCGTGTTGCCGGCGCGCACCCCGTCGTGCAGGACGGCGAGCGCCTGGGGGACCCCGAGATCCTCGTCCAGCGCCGCGCCGAAGTCCTCCGGGATGATGGGGGCCCCCACGCGCGCGAACCGCGTGCCCTCCAGTGCGCGGTTCGCGCGATCCAGAAAACCCTCGATCCGGGAGAACGCGGCTTCGGCCTCGATGAGCGCACCCCGCGAATAGTCGATGGTGGAGCGGTAGTGCGCGCTCGCCAGGTAGTACCGCACGACCACCGGGCGCGCCAGCGCGAGCAGCTCGGCCGCGTAGACCGAGTTGCCCAGCGACTTCGACATCTTCTGGCCCTCGACGTTGATCAGGCCGTTGTGCACCCAGTACGAGGCGAAGGCGTCGCCATTCGCGCTCGACTGCGCCAGCTCGTTCTCGTGATGCGGGAAGCGAAGGTCGAGCCCCCCGCCGTGGATGTCGAAAGCCGCGCCCAGGTAGCGCTTCGACATCGCCGAGCACTCGATGTGCCAGCCGGGGCGGCCTGCGCCCCACGGGGACGCCCAGCTCGCGGACTCCGGCTCGGCGGGCTTGGCGCCCTTCCACAGCGCGAAGTCGCGGGCGTCGCGCTTGCCGCGGGTCGCGGCATCCGGGGAATCGGACATGTCGTCGAGCTTCTGGTGGGTCAGTTCGCCGTAGCCCGGCCAGGTCTTGACGTCGAAGTAGACGTCGCCCGAGCCGTCGTCGGCGACGTAGGCGTGGCCGCGCTCGAGCAGCGAGGCGATCAGCTCCTGCATCTGCGGCACGTTCGCGGTGGCGCGCGGCTCGTAGCTGGGTGGGAGGATGCCGATGGCGGAGTACGCGGAGGTGAACTCCAACTCGACGCGGTAGGCGAGCGCCCACCACGGTTCGCCGCTCGAGCCCTCGGCATTCGCCAGGATCTTGTCGTCGATATCGGTGACGTTGCGCACGAAGGTCACCGCATAGCCGCGTACGGACAGCCAGCGCCGCCAGAGGTCGTAGGCGAGCGCGCTGCGCAGGTGCCCGATGTGCGGCGAGGATTGCACCGTGGGCCCGCAGACGTACATCCCGACCTTGCCGGGCTCGAGGGTCTCCAACTCGCGCAGCGATTGGGTGCGGGAGTCGTAGAGGCGGACGGTCACCCGCAGAGTTTACCGAGCGCAGGGGCGGCCGGCCTCTGCATGCGACGGCACGAGCTTCTCAGCAGGAGACGAGCCCCCGTCAGGACGAGAGCAACGCGGTCGCCAGCGCCGACACGCCCTCGCCGCGCCCGGTGAACCCGAGCCCGTCGGAGGTGGTGGCCGCGACGCTGACCGGGGCCCCGACCAGCTCGCTCAACCTCGCCTCGATCTCCCCCCGCCTGCCCGAGAGCTTCGGCCGGTTCGCGACGAGCTGCACGGCGACATTCACCACCGCGAACCCGGCACCGGCCACGAGCAGCAGCGTCTCGTGCAGGAACACCTCGCTGGAGGCGTCCGCGAAGCGGGGCTCGTCTGTGCCGAAGCGGCCGCCCAGGTCGCCGAGACCTGCCGCGGACAGCAGCGCATCGCAGATCGCGTGGATGACGGCGTCGCCATCGCTGTGGCCGGCCAGTCCCGGCTCGTCGGGCCAGTACAGCCCGCCCAGCCAGAGCGGGGTCCCGTCGTCGTATGCGTGCACGTCGAGGCCGAGACCGGTGCGCAGCGCGCCGGAGTGGCCGCCGGAATGGCCGAGGAGGTTCTCTGCGCGGTGCAGGTCCCATCCGGTCGTGATCTTGAACGCCCGGGCCTCGCCCTCGACCACGGTCACGTCGTGGCCGGCGGCGCTGAAGAGGGCTGCGTCATCCGTGTATGCCTGATCGGCGGCCGCATAGGCCGCGACCAACTGCGCGCGCGGGAAGCCCTGCGGCGTCTGCACATGCACCAGCTCGCTGCGATCGATCGTGTCGACGACCAGCTCGCGCGTGTCGATGCGCTTGATGGTGTCGCTCACGGGCAGCGCAGGGATCACCCCGAGATCCTCGGTCACCGCCCCCACCACGCGGTCGATCAGCTCGGGCGGGGTGAGCGCCCGCGCGGCGTCGTGCACGAGCACGACCTCCACCTCGGGGTCGAGCAGCTGCAGGCCCGCAGCCACCGAGTCCTGGCGGGTCTCCCCTCCTGCGACGACCGACAGGCATCCGGATGCCGCACCCGCCACGAACTCGCCGATGCGCCGCGCCTGCGCCACTCGCCCGCTCGGCGCGACCACGATCACCTGCGCGGGTTCGGACGAGGCGAACACGCCGCGCAGCGCCCGCTCCAGGATGGTGGCCCCGCGCAGTTCGACGAAGGCCTTCGGCTCGGCGCGGCCCAGACGCGCGCCGCTGCCCGCGGCGACCACGATGACGGCGACCCGGAACCCCATGAGTGAGAGGGTATCGGGCGGCTCGGGGGGAGCGGCGGGCGATGCAGGATGGGCCGCGGCCGCGGCTAGGAGGCCAGCACCTCGTCGAGCAGGCTGGCCGCCCTCTCCTCATCGGTCTTCTCGGCGAGTGCGAGCTCGGAGGTGAGGATCTGGCGGGCCTTGGCCAGCATCCGCTTCTCGCCGGCCGACAGGCCACGGTCCTGGTCGCGCCGCCACAGGTCCCGCACGACCTCGGACACCTTGATGACGTCGCCGGAGGCGAGCTTCTCGAGGTTGGCCTTGTAGCGGCGGCTCCAGTTGGT
>WOYR01000072.1:0-15384 GCA_011620705.1 Microbacteriaceae bacterium
GCGAGGCGGCGCGGAGCCGGGTCGGCGAGCAGGCTCATGCGCAGTACGCCATGTTTTCGGTGCTCTCGTGGCACCATGCCTGCCACTGCTTCACGGCCGCGGCGTGCTCGGCGGCCGTCGTCGAGAACACCGCCTCGCCGGTCTTCAGGTTCACCGTGACGAAGTAGAGCCACGGCCCCGGCGTCGGGTGCAGTGCCGAGTCGATCGCATCGTCACCCGGCAGACCGATCGGCCCCGGCGGCAGGCCGGCGTGCGCGTAGCTGTTGTAGGGGTTGCTCGCGTCCGCGCGCTCGGCATCGGTGGTCGTCACACGGTCGCCGTGCCCGGTGCCGTAGGCGACGGTCGCGTCTGACTGCAGGCGCATCCCCTGATCGAGCCGGTTCTGGAACACCCGCGCGATCTTGTGCATGTCGGCGACGCTCGGCCCGGACTCCCACTGCACGATCGAGGCGAGCGTCACCACCCTGAACCGGTCGGCAGGGGCCACCCCCGCCTTGTCGAGGTGGCTCATCATGGTCGCGACGAGCTGCTGCAGCACCTGGGTCGCGGACACGCCGGGATCGAAGGTGTAGGTCGCCGGGAAGAGGAAGCCCTCGATGCTCGGCGCCTCGGCCGGGACCCCCAGCGCGGCATAGCTCTTCGCCGCCGCCTGGAAGTCGGAGACCGGGAGTCCGGTCGCCGCGGCGAGCTGCGCGAAGGCGCTCTCGGCCGAGACCCCCTCCTTGATGACGGCGACATGCACGACCCGGTTCTTCGGATCCCGCAGGGCGGCCAGCGCCGAGGCTGCGCTCATCTGCTTCTGCAGCGAGTAGCTGCCCGGCTCGAAGGTGATGTCGGGATTCTTGAGCAGCAACTGGTAGAACGCATCGAAGGTCTTGGTCACACCGGCCTGCTCGAGCGTCTTCGCGACATCCGAGCCGATGTCCCCGGACTGGATGACGACGGTCACCTTGGTCCCGTCACCGGCGGTGGTGTAGTCGTTCGGCCCCTCCCACCCGAGCGCATGCCGGATCTGCGGCTCGTACAGCACCCAGCCGGTGACCCCGCCGCCGACGATCAGGACGGCGACGATCAGCAGCGCCCACAGCCAGCCGGGCCTGCGCCTCTTCTTCCGCGCACCGGGCCGGCTCCCGCGCGTCGCCGTGCCGCGGGACGAGTCGCGGCGGCCCCGCGCCTCCGCTTCGCGGGCGGCACGGCGTGACACCGGCTGCGCCGCACCGACCGGCTCGGGCGACGGAGCCGGGGCCGCCGGACCGGGCGCATCAGTTCCCGGCGGCAGGAAGATGTCGTCCCAGCTCGGTTCTTCAGCCACCCTCAGCGCCCTCCGTGCCGGTCGACGACGGTGCCGGGCGGATGTCCCGCCGACCGCTCGAAGTCGAGAGCGTTCTGCAGGATGATAACAGCGGCCACCTGGTCGATGACGGCGCGCGAGCCCTTCACGGAGCGCCCGGATTCGTGCAGCGCGCGCTGCGCGGACACCGTCGACAACCGCTCGTCCACCAGCCGGACCGGCACCTCGAGCACCTCGGCCAGTTCTGCCGCGAGGGCGCGCGCATCCTCCGTGGACCGGGTGCCGCCGCCGCTCAGCGACAGGGGAAGGCCGACGACCACTTCGCTCGCCGCGTACTCCTCGGCCAGCCCTCGGAGCTCGCCCACCGTCGCCGCGCCGCGGCCAAGCGTTGCGACCGGTGTCGCGAGCAGGCCATCGCGATCGCATGCTGCGACTCCGACGCGGACCTTTCCCGCATCGATGCCGAGGCGCACTCCCGGTCTCATCGCGTCGGCGATCCCGGCTCAGGCCTCGAGCGCGACCGCGATGCCCGACAGTGCCGAGCCGATCGCGCTGATGTCGGTCCCGCCGCCCTGGGCCAGGTCGTCCTTGCCCCCGCCGCCCCCGCCGAGCGCACCGGAGGCCTGCTTGGCGAGCACCCCAGCCTTGGCGCCGAGTTCGCGCGCTGCCGCCGAGGTCGCCACGATCACCGCCGCCCTGTCTCCGACGCGGGCCGCCAGGGCCACCACGGACGGCTCACTGCCCAGCCGATCGCGCACGCCGGCCGCCAGCGACCGGAGCTCATCGGCCGACGACAGGCTGCCGACATCCTCGATCACGGTCAGATACCTGCCGAGGCGCGACGAGGACTTCACGAGCGAGGGGACCCGGCTGGACAGCGCAGCCGCTTCATAGGAGGCGATCTTCTTCTCGGCCGCCTTCAGCTCGGCCACCAGCGACTCGATGCGCTGCGGAAGCTGCTCGCGCGGCACCTTCAGGGAGGAGGTCAGCGAGGACACCAGCGCGCGCTCGGCGGCCAGGTCGTGGAAGGCCTCGAGCCCGACGAGCGCCTCGACGCGGCGGTTGGCCGACCCGACCGAACTCTCGCTGACCAGGCTGACCAGGCCGACCTCCGCGGAGGCGCGGACGTGGGTGCCCGCGCACAGCTCGCGCGACCACGGCCCGCCGATGTCGACCATCCGAACGGTGTCGCCGTACTTCTCCCCGAACAAGGCCATCGCGCCCGCGGCCTTGGCCTCGGCGATCGGCAGGATCCGCGTCGTCACCTCGAGGTTGTCGCGCACCGCGTTGTTGGCGATCTCCTCGAGTTCGCTGCGCGTCTCGGGTGACAGCGCCTGATTCCAGGCGAAGTCGAGCCGCATGTACCCGGCCCTGTTGTATGAACCGGACTGGTGCGCCTCCGAGCCGAGGGTCTGCCGCAGCGCCGCGTGCACCAGATGCGTCGCGGAGTGCGCCTGCGCCGCCGAATGCCGGTACACCGGGTCGACGACGCTCGTCGCCTCCGCTCCGACCGCGACCTCGCCCGAGCGCACCTGCACCGTGTGACTGATCAACCCCTTGACCGGTCGCTGCACGTCGATCACCTCGAGGTCGAAGCCGTTCCCGACGATCTGGCCCGCATCGGCGGCCTGGCCGCCCGACTCGGGGTAGAGCGCCGTCTCGGCCAGGATCACCTCGGCGATGTCGCCCGCGACCGCGCGGTCCACCGGCCGGCCGTCGATCAGGATGCCGAGCACCCGCGAGTCGGTCTGCAGATAGTCGTAGCCGGTGAACACCGTCTCGCCGGCCGCCCGCATCTCCGAATACACCGAGAGGTCGGCCAGCGCGCGCTTCTTCGCCTTGGCATCCGCCTTGGCGCGGCTGCGCTGCTCGGCCATGAGCTGATCGAAGGCCGCGCGGTCGACGGTGAGGCCCGCCTCCTCGGCGATCTCCAGCGTCAGATCGATCGGGAAGCCGAATGTGTCATGCAACAGGAACGCGGTGTCGCCCGGGAGCGCCGACGCGCCGGCCTTCAAGGTGTCGACCACCGCGAGATCCAGGATGGTCGTCCCGCTCGCCAGCGTGCTGCGGAAGGTCTCCTCCTCCGCGAGAGCGAGCCGCGAGGTGCGCTCCCACTGCTCCTCGACCTCCGGGTACGCGTCGCGCATCGCGAGCCGCGAGGCCTGGAACAGCTCCTCGAAGCTGGAGCCGTCCACGCCGAGCAGGCGCATCGAGCGCACCGTGCGGCGCAGCAGCCGGCGCAGGATGTAGCCACGGCCCTCGTTGCTCGGCGTGACGCCGTCGGTCATGAGCATCAGCGAGGAGCGCACGTGGTCGGCGATGATCCGCATGCGCACGTCATCCGGGTGCTCTGCACCGTAACGGCGGCCGGACATCGCCGATGCGACATCCAGAACGGGGCGCACCTGGTCGATCTCGTACATGTTCTCGACGCCCTGCTTGATGAAGGCGACCCGCTCCATCCCCAGGCCGGTGTCGATGTTCTTCTTCGGCAGCTCGCCGACGATGTCGAAGTCGACCTTCGAACGCACATCGGTGATGAGATCCTGCATGAACACGAGGTTCCAGATCTCGGTGAAGCGGGTGTCGTCGACCGCAGGACCGCCGTCCTTGCCGTACCGCGGGCCGCGGTCGAAGTAGATCTCGGAGCACGGTCCGGCCGGGCCGGGCTGACCGGTGTGCCAGTAATTGTCCTCCTTGCCGAGGCGCTGGATGCGCTCCGGCTTCAGACCCGCGACCTTCTGCCACAGCGCAGCGGCCTCCTCGTCGTCCTCGTAGACGGTGACCCAGAGGTCCTTCTCGGCGAAGCCGAAGAAGCCGTCAGCCTCGGAGCCGGTCAGCAGCTCCCATGCGTATTCGATCGCGCCCTCTTTGAAGTAGTCGCCGAACGACCAGTTGCCGGCCATCTGGAAGAAGGTGCCGTGGCGGGCGGTCTTGCCGACCTCTTCGATGTCGTTCGTGCGGATGCACTTCTGCACGTCTGCGGCGCGCGGGTACGGCGCGGGAACGACCCCGGTGAGATAGGGGATGAAGGGCACCATGCCTGCGATCGTGAACAGGATCGACGGGTCGTCGCTGACCAGCGAGGCGGAGGGCACGATGGTGTGCCCGCGCTCGCCGAAGTAGCTGAGCCAGCGGCGTTGGATTTCGGCGGTCTTCACGGGTGTCTGTTTCCTTGCGGGGGTCAGCTGGTGGGCGGGTCGGTACCTGGATGGGTGGAGATGCGTCCGGTACACCGGCCGGCCCGGCGCTGAGGGCAGCCGTGGCTGAGGATCCGGCGCCGGACTAGCGGGCTCGCGCCGTGAGGTCCGAGACGATCCCGTCGGCGGCGGCGCGCAACTCGGCCTCCCGGGTCTTGTAGCCGTCGACGACGGCGCTGCCGAAGTCCTTCGCCTTCACGTCGACATCGTCGAAGAATTGCTTGCCCTTCGGGGTCTTGGCCAACTCGTGGGCCGCCACGAAACCGACGACGACTCCCACGGCCACGAGCAGTGCACCCTTCATCGTGATCTCCTCTTCGGATCGGGCGCCGCGCGATCCGCGGCATGTCCTCCCACAATACGCGAAAGGCCCCGGACGTTTCCGGGGCCTTCGCCACGCTCACGATCTCGCGATACTCCCGACGCCGAGACGGCGTCGACGGCGCGCGAGCGGAGGCCAGAAATGGCCTCCGCCTCGATCAGCGCGCCGCGTAGTACTCGACCACGAGCTGCACCTCGGCCGTGACCGGCACCTCTGCGCGCTTCGGGCGGCGCACCAGGCGCGCCTGCAGCTTGTCGAGCTCGACCTCGAGGTAGCCAGGGGTCTTCGGTAGCACGTCGATGTGGCCGCCGGCTGCGGCCACCTGGAACGGCTCCATGCCCTCCGAGCGCGCCTTGACATGGATGAGCTGACCCGGCTTCACACGGAAGGACGGCCGGTCGACGAGCTTGCCGTCGACCAGGATGTGGCGGTGGACGACCATCTGGCGGGCCTGCGCCGTGGTGCGGGCGAAGCCGGCGCGGAGCACCAGCGCGTCCAGGCGCATCTCCAGCAGCTCGACCAGGTTCTCACCGGTCAGGCCGGCAGCCCGGCGGGCCTCGTTGAAGACGATCTTGAGCTGCGCCTCGCGGATGCCGTACTGGGCGCGCAGGCGCTGCTTCTCACGCAGCCGGACGGCGTAGTCGCTGTCCGCCTTGCGCTTGGTGCGGCCGTGCTCGCCGGGCGCGTACGGGCGCTTCTCGAGGTACTTCGCCGCCTTCGGGGTGAGCGGGATGCCCAGGGCACGGGACAGGCGGGTCTTGCTGCGGGTGCGCGACTTGGTCGACACGGACTTCCTTCCGGATGACATGGCAGCGGCTGTCGCTGCTCACGGACGTACATCGCCGCTCCCCCGATGATCCGCGCGCACGTCGCGGCGCCGGCAGGTTGTGGAGGGGATGTATCCGTCACGAAGACGAACCGAACGAGCTTAGCAGACGCTGCGCGGCTGGTCGATCTCAGGCATCACCGCGGAGACCATGCTCGCCTCGGAGAATGGCGCGGATCTTCTCGAGCCGGGCGGCGACATCCCGCTCGTTGCCATAGCCGGTCGGCTCGTAGTACCGGGTGCCGACGAGCTCGTCGGGCAGGTACTGCTGGGTCGCGACCCCGAACTCGGCGTCGTGCGAATAGCGGTAGCCCTCGCCGTGCCCGAGACGTGCGGCGCCCGGGTAGCTCGCGTCGCGCAGATGCTTCGGGATGCGGCCGATCCTTCCCGCGCGCACATCGGCGATCGCCGCATCCAGGGCCAGGTATGCGGCGTTCGACTTCGGGGCGGTCGCCAGGTAGACCACCGCCTCCGCGAGAAGGATGCGGCCCTCGGGCATGCCGATCAGCTGGACGCCATCTGCGGCGGCCACCGCGACCTGCAAGGCATGCGGATCGGCCATCCCGATGTCCTCCGCCGCGCTGATCATGATGCGGCGGGCGATGAACCGCGGGTCCTCCCCTGCCTCGATCATGCGCGCCAGGTAGTGCAGCGCGGCATCGACGTCGGAGCCGCGGATCGACTTGATGAAGGCGCTGATCACGTCGTAGTGCTCGTCGCCCTGGCGGTCGTAGCGCAGCAGCGCGCGATCGACCGTCGCGGCGACGATGTCCGAGGTGATGACGGGCGACCCCGGCGCCTCCTCGTCGATGTCCGACTCGTCGGCGCCGGCCGATGCGGCGATCGCAGCGGCTTCGAGCGCAGTCAGGGCTCGCCGTGCATCGCCGGACGCCAGACGCACGATCATGGCGCGCGCGTCGTCGTCGAGCGTCACCGCGCCCTGCAATCCGCGCGGATCGGCGACCGCCCGATCGAGCAGCATGGCGAGGTCGTCGTCCGTCAGCGTCTCGAGAGTGAGCAGCAGCGAGCGCGACAGCAGCGGGGCGATCACCGAGAACGAGGGATTCTCGGTCGTCGCCGCGACCAGGATGACCCAGCCGTTCTCGACACCGGGGAGCAGCGCGTCCTGCTGCGCCTTGGTGAAGCGGTGGATCTCGTCGAGGAACAGCACCGTGGAGACGCCGTAGAGGTCGCTGTTGGCCCGCGCCGCCTCCATCACCTCGCGCACGTCCTTCACACCGGCGGTCACGGCCGAGAGCTCCACGAACCGCCGGCCCGAGCTGTGCGCGATGGCCTGCGCGAGCGTGGTCTTGCCGGTGCCGGGCGGGCCCCAGAGGATCACCGACACCGATCCGGACGCGCCGCTCGCGTCGTTCGCGAGATTCACCAGCGGAGATCCCGGCTTCAGCAGGTGCGCCTGCCCAGCGACCTCGTCGAGCGAGGTGGGGCGCATCCGGACCGCCAGCGGCACCGAGCCGCTGCGCAATCCCGGCTGCGGCGGTCCGGACTGGGGGGTCATGCTGAACAGCGTATGCGGCACATCCGGCTAATGTTCTCCTGGCGGCGACCGACCACGACGGCGCGGATTCACCAGACTTCACCGGGAGTACGGCCTTGGCATCGAAGAACCAGGAGCGCGCGGCGCGCGAAGCCCGCGAGCGGCTGAAGGCATACCAGGCCCGGCAGGCCGTGCACGAGCACGCCACCAAGCGCCGCTTCCGCGACAACGTGGCCGCCATCGTCGGCATCGTGGTGATCGGCGCGCTCGCCGCCGCGACCCAGATCTTCTACTTCACCGCCGGACCGGGCAGCCCGACCGCGTCGCCCTCCTCCTCGGCCTCGCCTTCGGCACCGGCCGCTCCGGGGAAGAACGTGGGTGCCCCGGATCCCGGTCTCGCGGGGGCGCGCAGCTGGACCGGCACGCTCACTCTCAATGCGGTCGCGCTCGGCGTCTCGCTCGACGGCGCGAAGGCGCCGCAGGCGGTCTCGGGCATCATCCGGGATGTGCAGGACGGCTACTACACCGGCAAGAGCTGCCACCGGTTGGCTGAGAGCACCGGATTCGGCATCATCCAGTGCGGCTCGCTCGACGGCACCGGCGCGGCAGACCCGGCGTTCTCCTACGGACCCGTCGAGAACGCGCCGGCCGACAACATCTACCGGGCCGGAACGATCGCGATGGCCAGGGGCACCAACGACGGCTACAGCAACGGCCACCAGTTCTTCATCGCCTTCGTGGACACGACGCTTCCCACCGACTCCGCCGGCGGCTACACGGTGGTCGGGACGGTGACCAGCGGACTCGACCAGCTGCAGAGCCAGATCGTCGCAGGCGGGATCACCCCGGGCAGCAGCGGGAACCCCGCGGACGGCTCGCCGAGCGTCCCGACCAGGATCACCTCCTTCACGCTCCAGTAACCGGCTCGGCGACGGGGGTCCGTTGGGGCGCTCGGAGCCGTGCAATAGGCTGGTGGCCGTTCGACCAGAGGCCGTCGGACTCGATCTGAGGTTGGCAGAAGTGGCGAAAGACGATCAGACTCCTTGGGGTCGCGTCGACGATGACGGCACCGTCTACGTCCGCGAGGCGGACGGCGAGCGGGCAGTCGGCCAGTACCCCGGCGCCACTGCGGCCGAGGCGCTCGCCTACTTCGAGCGCAAGTACGTCGAGCTCGCCGGCCAGGTCGGCCTGCTCGAGCAGCGGGTCCGCGGCGGCGCTCCGGCGCGGGATGTCGCCAAGGCGATCGCGAATCTGAAGACCGCCGTGAGCGGCGCCCATGCCGTCGGCGACCTGGCGTCCCTCGGCGAGCGCCTCGAGAAGCTCGGCGGCAGTGTCGGCGAGCTCACCGAGAAGCAGTCCGCCGAGGCGAAGGAGGCCGTCGCCGAGGCGATCGCCGAACGCACGAGTCTCGTGGTCGAGGTCGAAGCGCTCGCCGCGCAGGACCCGGCGAAGGCGCAGTGGAAACTGGTCACGGCTCAGCTCGACGCTCTCTTCGCCCGGTGGCAGACCCATCAGCAGGAGGGCCCGCGGCTGCCGAAGGCGGAGGGCGATGAGCTCTGGCGCCGCTTCCGCGCCGCCCGCACGACCATCGAAGGCCACCGCAAGGCCTTCTTCGCCGAACTCGACGGGACCCATCGCGAGGCACGCGCCCGCAAGCAGGAGCTCGCCGAGCAGGCCGAGGCGCTCGCCTCGAAGGGCACAGCGGGGATCCCGGACTACCGTCGTCTGCTCGACGACTGGAAGGCCGCAGGCCGTGCAGGCAAGAAGGTCGACGACGCGCTCTGGGCGCGCTTCAAGGCGGCCGGCGACGCGCTCTACGCCGCCAAGGCCGAGATCGACGCGCAGGAGAGCGCCGAATTCTCCGGCAATCTCGAGCAGAAGCTCGAACTGCTCGTCGAGGCGGAGAAGCTGCTCACCGAGACCGACCGCACGGTCGCGAAGGAGAAGCTGCTGAGCATCCAACGCCGCTGGGATGCGATCGGCAAAGTCCCGCGCGATGCGATGAAGTCCGTGGAGGACCGCCTGCGCAAGGTCGAGGCAGCCGTGCGCAAGCTCGACGAGGACCACTGGAACAGATCCGACCCCGAGAAGCAGGCGCGCTCCGAGGGGCTGGCCTCGCAGCTCACCGCCGCGATCGACAAACTCGAGAAGGAGCTCGCCGCGGCGACCGCTGCCGGCGACGCGCGCAGGATCAAGGACGCCGAGGAGGCTCTCGAAGCCCGCAAGGTGTGGCTCGCGGCGCTCGGCTCCTAGCGCTCTGCTCCCAGCACAGGGTCGCAGCCGGCTCTCCACAGCCGCCGCCATCCACCGGATGACGCAGGACTGCACCGCCAGGGCCCGGCTTCCCCGAGGATGACGGGATGCCCCTGCCACCCGTTCTGACCGTTCGCGAACTGCCGGCGGCCGAGCTCCACAGCATGCGTCTCGACGGCGAACTGTATCCACTGGCCGACGGCTGGTGCGTCATCGACGAATTCGAAGGCCCGGCACATCGCGCCCGCGCCGTCCGGGGCGAGCGATCCGAGCGGCTCATCGCCGAGCTGGGCACGGCGGCGTGGGTCTGGGGCGCGACCCCGGTGCTCCCGCACCCCACCGAGTTCTGCGTCGACCTCGGCGCCCGCGCGCGCCTGCGCGTCAGCCCGCTGGTCCGGGTGCGCGAGCTGGTGCTCGATCCGGGCGACCGGGTGGACCTCGGCGTCGGAGCCGTCACCTCGAGAGTGCGCACCGCGGTCGACCTCGCCCGATTCCGCGAGAGGTTGAGCGACGAGGACGCCGCCTCGGTGATCGAGTTGGCACGGCAGGGCGGATTCGGCTTGGCGGAATGCCGTGAGCTCCTGAACCGCCGCCGCAACCTTTCCCAGAAGCGGCGGGCACTGGACCGGCTGGCGCAGCTGCTCTAGCCGGCGTTCACCCGGTAGACGTCGTACACCGTGTCGATGCGGCGCACCGCGTTGAGCAGGCGGTCCAGGTGCACCGTGTCGCCCATCTCGAAGACGAAGCGGCTGAGCGCCAGCCGATCGCTCGAGGTCGACACCGTGGCGGACAGGATGTTGACGTGGTTCTCGGAGAGCACGCGCGTGACATCCGAGAGCAGCCCGGAGCGGTCGAGCGCCTCCACCTGGATCTGCACCAGGAACAGGCTCGACGAGGTCGGCGCCCACTCCACCTCGATGATCCGGTCCGGCTCGGTCAGCAGCGACTTGACGTTGTTGCAGTCGCTGCGGTGCACCGAGACCCCGGTGCCGCGGGTGACGAAGCCGACGATCTCGTCGCCCGGCACCGGGGTGCAGCACTTCGCGAGCTTGACCAGGATGTCGGGCGCCCCGCGCACGAGCACCCCGGAGTCGCTGGGGCGGAGCTGCCGCGCGCGGCCTTTGGGAGTGAACGGCAGCTCCGCCTCGTCGGCGTCGGCATCCGTCTGCAGCGCGGCGAGCACCTTCTCGATGACCGACTGGGTCGAGACGTGCCCTTCGCCGACCGCCGCATAGAGCGCCTCGACGCCCTCGTAGCGCATCTGGGCTGCTACCTCGCTGAGCACGTCCTGGTTCATCAGCTTCTGCAGCGGCAGGTTCTGCTTGCGCATGGCGCGGGCGATGGCGTCCTTGCCCTGCTCGATCGCCTCCTCGCGGCGCTCCTTGGTGAACCAGCCGCGGATCTTGTTGCGGGCGCGCGGGCTCTTGACGAAGTTCAGCCAGTCCTGGCTCGGGGCGGCATCCGGGTTCTTGGAGGTGAACACCTCGACCACATCGCCCGAGCTCAGCTCGCTCTCCAGCGGGACGAGCCGCCCATTGACCTTGGCGCCCATCGTGCGATGGCCCACCTCGGTGTGCACGGCGTAGGCGAAGTCCACCGGCGTGCCGCCGGCGGGCAGCCCGATCACCTTGCCCTGCGGGGTGAAGACGTAGACCTCCTTCGCCCCGATCTCGAAGCGCAGGTTGTCGAGGAACTCCCCCGGGTCGGCCGTCTCGGACTGCCAATCGGTGATGTGGGCGAGCCACGCCATCTCGTTGTCGGAGTTCGGCGCCTTGGCATCGGCGGCCCGGCCGCCGGCGACGCGCTCCTTGTACTTCCAGTGGGCGGCCACGCCGAACTCGGCGCGCTGGTGCATCTCGTGCGTGCGGATCTGGATCTCGACCGCCCGGCCCTTCGGCCCGATCACCGTGGTGTGCAGGGACTGGTACAGGTTGAACTTCGGGGTTGCGATGTAGTCCTTGAAGCGGCCGGGGATCGGGTTCCAGCGTGCGTGGATCGCGCCGAGCACCGCGTAGCAGTCGCGGATGTTGTTGACCAGCACGCGGACGCCGACCAGGTCGTAGATCTCGTCGAACTCGCGGCCGCGCTGCACCATCTTCTGGTAGATGGAGTAGTACTGCTTGGGCCTCCCGACCACCTGGCCCTTGATCTTGTCCGCGCGCAGGTCCTCGTTGATCGCATCGATCACCTGCTGCACGAACTCCTCGCGCTGTGGCGTCCGGTCGCGCACCATGCTCTCGATCTCCACGTAGAGCTTCGGGTACAGCACGGCGAAGCTGAGGTCTTCGAGCTCCCACTTGATGGTCTGGATGCCGAGCCGGTGCGCGAGGGGCGCATAGATCTCCAGGGTCTCCCGCGCCTTGCGCTCGGCCGCCTCCGCCGGCACGAAGCCCCAGGTGCGCGCGTTGTGCAGCCGGTCCGCCAGCTTGATCACCAGCACCCGGATGTCCTTCGACATCGCGACGACCATCTTGCGCACGGTCTCGGCCTGGGCGCTGTCGCCGTACTTCAGCTTGTCGAGCTTGGTCACGCCGTCCACCAGCATGGCGATCTCGTCGCCGAACTCGGCGCGCACCATGTCCAGCGTGTAATCGGTGTCCTCGACCGTGTCGTGCAGCAGCGCCGCCGCCAGGGTCTTCGACCCGACCCCGAGGTCGGCGAGGATCTGGGCGACTGCGACCGGGTGCGTGATGTACGGCTCGCCGCTCTTGCGCAGCTGGCCGGCGTGCGCCTTCTCGGCAGCGGCGTACGCGCGCTCGATCAGCGCGACATCCGCCTTGGGATGATGCGTGCGCACCGTCTTGAGCAGGCGGTCGACGGCTCCGACGGGCTGGGCCCGCGAGAACAGCCGCGGCAGGATCGCGCGCAGCGAGGAGGTCGACTGCTGCGTCTCGGTCACGCTGGGCACCTCCACTGCGTTCACACCTGCGCCGCCGCCTCTGCGGCGCACCCGCTCCGCGCGCCGTACACGCCGCCGCGCTTCGCTGGCCGCAAGTCTACGGGCGCAGCCTTTACCAGGTCAGCAGGTCCGCTTCAGGCGGAACGTCAGGCTGCGAAGCTCTTCGCGCGCAACTGGAGCACCCGCTTGTCGCGCTTCTTGATCCCCGCCTCGGTCTGGCGGAACGTCGCATACAGCGGCGACGCGACGAACGGCGTCGAATACGTGCCGATCAGGGTCCCGGTCAGCAGCGCGAGCGAGATGTCGCGCAGTGTGTCGGCGCCCAGGATGAACGAGCCGATGAAGAGGATCGCCGCAACCGGGAGGGCGGCGACGATGCCGGTGTTGATCGACCGCACCAGGGTCTGGTTGACCGCCAGGTTGACCGCCTCGCCGAAGGTGCGCGGGGACTCGTCGGTCAGTTCCGCGGTGTTCTCGCGGATCTTGTCGAAGACCACGACGGTGTCGTAGAGGGAGTAGCCGAGGATCGTCAGGAAGCCGATGACGGTCGCAGGGGTGACCTCGAACCCGGTGAGGGCGTAGACGCCGGCCGTGATGATGAGGTCGTGCGCCAGCGAGATGATCGCGGCGACCGACATCTTCCAGGTTCGGAAGTAGATCGCCATGAACAGCGCGGCGAGGATGAGGAACACGATCAGGCCGATCACGGCCTGCCGAGTGATGTCGCCGCCCCATGTGGCGCCGATGAACGAGGATGTGACGCCGGTGATCTGGACGCCGTAGTTCTTGGCCAGTGCGGCGGTGACCTTGATGGTCTCGTCGTTCGTGAGCTGGTTGGTCTGAACCTGCACGCCGTCCTTGCCGACCGTGGTGATGTCGACCACCGCGTTCGGGACGACCGACAGCACGGCATCCTGGCCCGTCGTGGTGTTCAGGGAGTTGGCACCGGTGATCTGGAACTGGGAGCCGCCCCGGAACTCGATGCCGAACTTGAACCCTTCGCCGATGTTGCCGCCGCCCTTGATCAGCGGAACGGCCAGGGCCGCGACGACGAGCAGGATCGCGATCGCGAACCAGATGGCGCGCTTGCCGACGAAGTCGACGGAGCGCTTGCCCGTGTACAGATCGTTGCCGAACTGGGAGAAACTGGCCATCAGGACTTCCTCCCTGTGCTGCGGCTGGATCTGCTGCTGCGCTTCGGCTGGGTGCGGGTTCCCGCCGGCTTCGACGGGGCCGCCTTCGAGGCACCTGCGGCGGTCTCGACCACGGGCGCCTCCGTCGGCGTCTCCACGCCCGGTGCCGCCGATCCGTCGACCGCCGCCGCTTTCGCAGCGGCCTGGGCCCTGGAGGCCTTCACCCCCGCGCTGGAGCCCGCTGCCAGCTCGGCGGCTTTGCGCTCCGCGATCGTCTGGCGGTGTTCCGCCTCGCGGCTGGCGCCGGCCCGGCGCGCGTCGGCGGAGATCCGGAACTGCGCCCGGCCGCGGTAGATCGCCCCGAGCGCTGTCGGGTCCAGCCCGCTGAGCGGATGCCCGCTGGAGAAGAACCGCGTGGTCGCGATCAGCTGCATGACCGGATGCGTGAACAGGATGACGATGAGCACGTCGATCACGGTCGTGACGCCGAGGGTCAGCGCGAAGCCCTTCACGTTGCCGACCGCGATGATGAACAGCACGACCGCCGAGAGGAGGTTGACCGTCTTCGCCGCGAAGATGGTGCGCAGGGCGCGCTTCCAGCCGGCCTCGACGGCGCCGGGCAGAGCTCTCCCGTCCCGCAATTCGTCACGGATCCGTTCGAAGTAGACGATGAACGAATCCGCGGTGAACCCGATGGCGACGATCAACCCGGCGACGCCGGCGAGCGAGAGGCGATAGCCGTTCTGCCACGAGAGCACGTCGATCACCTCGTAGGTCAGCACGGCCGCGACGATCAACGAGGTGATCGTCACGAAACCCAGCAGGCGGTACTGGAACAGCGAGTAGAGCACGACGAGCAGCAGGCCGATGCCGCCGGCGATGAGTCCGTTCTGCAGCTGACTGGCGCCCAGCGTCGCCGCGATGGTGTTGCGGCTCTCCACCTTGAAGCCGATCGGCAGGGCCCCGAACTTGAGCTGGTCGGCCAGGGTCGTCGCGGTGGGCTGGGTGAAACTGCCGCTGATCTGGGGCTTTCCGTTGGTGATCGCGGCCTGGGTCACGGGGGCGGAGATCACCTTGCCGTCGAGCACCACCGCGAACTGATTGCGCGGCGGGGCAAGGGCCACCAGCCGGGTGGTGACCTTGGAGAACTCCGGTGTGCCCTTGCTGTTGAACACGATATTGACGACCCACTCGCCCGTGGTGACGCCCTGACTCGACGTGACCGTGCCGGCGCTCGCGTCGGAGATCGTGGTGCCCGCGACCTCGACCGGGCCGAGGATGTAGACCGCGCTGTTGTTGTCCTCGCAGGTGACCAGCGGCTTGTCCGCCGGCGCGATGTTCGTGTCCACGGTGCTCAGCGTCGTGCAGTCGAATGTGCTGTATTTCTGCAACAGAACCGGGGTGACCCATGCCTCGTCGCTGGCATTCTTCGGCTTGACGGCCGGGGTGTCGGAGAGCGAGGCGCTGGGGCTCGGCGACGCGCTTGCGCTCGTCGGCGTGCAGGCAGCCGACGGGGTCTGCGTGTTGCTGGCGCAGATCACCGGCCGGAAGTCCAGTTTGGCCGAGGCCTGGATGCGCGCCAGGGTCGCCTCATCGGGCGTGCCCGGGATCGAGACGACGATGTTGTTGGCGCCCTGGGTGCTGATCTCCGACTCGGAGACGCCCGCGGCATCCACCCGCTCCCGGATGATCGACACGGCCTGGTTGAGCTGATCCTGCGTCACCGTCTGCCCCTTGGCCAGCTGCGGCGTCAGGATGATCTCGGTGCCGCCCTGAAGATCGAGGGCGAGTTGCGGCTTCAGGCCCCAACCCCAGAACAGCTTGCCCGCGCCCAGCAGGGCACCCAGGATCACCACGACGGCGAGGAGCCAGGCCAGCGACCTCCATGCCTTGCGGACCGGGGTCGATCTCGTTGCCACGGGGCGACTCTGCTTTCTGCCGTTGGGCTTTCTGCTGGTGGGC
>WOYR01000072.1:15484-19130 GCA_011620705.1 Microbacteriaceae bacterium
TCTCGTTGCCACGGGGCGACTCTGCTTTCTGCCGTTGGGCTTTCTGCTGGTGGGCCTTCTGCTGCGGGGCTCGTGCCGTCGTGCGCTCGGCGCGGCATGGGCGCGCGCGAGCGGAGCCGGCCCGGAGAGCCCGGGTCAGCATCCAAGAGTAGCCGCTACTCGACGGCCTTCTTGCGCGGGGTGCGCTTCGGCTTGTCGTCGACGCGCTCGCCGTACTGCGGCTCGCCCGCCGGGATCGCGTGCGACTCGTTCACGGCCGGCGACGGCTCCTCGATGACATCCTCCCGCACCTCGACCGGGTCGATCACCCGGGAGATGGTCTGGCGGTGCACGCGCAGCTTGGTCCCGGGCGTTGTCTCGATGATCGCCTCGTTCTTCTCGTCATCGATCGAGATGAGGGTGCCGTAGATGCCGTGCTGAGTCATCACCTCGGCGCCGGGGACGAACTTGGTCTTCAACTCCTCGGCGTCGCGCTTGCGCTTGCGCGAGTTGCGGAACATGAAGACGACCATGACGACGAGCAGGAGCACGAGGCCGATGGTCAGCGGGTCGAGCTGGAATCCGCTCGGGGCTGCAGCGGCGGCGTGGACGGCGGTGGGGGCGAAAGACATGAGAAGCGGAAGACCTTCCGGGGTTCAGGGGAAACTCGGCACAGCCTAGGGTGAAAAGCTGTGCGGCTTCCCAGCAATCATACGTCGAAGAGGGAGCCGGACTCCGGCCGGGGGATGCCGAGGTGCTCCCAGGCGCGCCGGGTCGCGACCCGGCCGCGCGGGCTGCGGGTGAGCATCCCGATCCGCACCAGGAAGGGCTCCACCACGGATTCGATGGTCTCGGCCTCCTCCCCCACCGATACCGCGAGCGTGTTGAGGCCGACGGGGCCGCCGTCGAAGCGCGTGACCACCATCTCGAGCACCGCGCGGTCCAGGCGGTCGAGGCCGATCGGGTCGACGTCGTAGAGTTCGAGGGCCGCATGCACCGCATCCATCCCCGCGCCGCCGCGCCCTGCCGCCCTTCCGGCGCCAGCGCTGTGAACGATCGCGTAGTCGCGCACGCGGCGCAGCAGCCGGTTCGCGATGCGCGGGGTGCCGCGGCTGCGGCTCGCGATCTCGAGACGGGCGTCGGCCGGGATGTCCAGCTCGAGCAGGCGGGCGGCCCGCGACAGCACCTCCTCGAGTTCGGCGTCGTCGTAGAACTCGAGGTTCGCGGTGAAGCCGAAGCGATCGCGCAGCGGATTCGGCAGCAGGCCCGAGCGCGTGGTTGCGCCGACCAGGGTGAACGGTGCCAGATCGAGCGGGATGCTGGTCGCTCCAGCTCCCTTGCCGACCATGATGTCGATCCGGAAGTCCTCCATCGCGAGATAGAGCATCTCCTCGGCGCTGCGCGCCATCCGGTGGATCTCGTCGATGAACAGCACCTCGCCCGGCACCAGGCTCGACAGCAGGGCCGCAAGATCCCCGGCGTGCTGGATCGCGGGACCGCTCGACATCCGCAATGGACGGCCGCTCTCGTGCGCGACGATCATCGCGAGCGTGGTCTTGCCCAGCCCGGGCGGGCCGGCCAGCAGGATGTGGTCGGGAGTCCTGGATTGCAGAGCCGCGGCATCCAGGAGCAGTTGCAGTTGCCCGCGCACCTTCGACTGCCCGACGAATTCGGCGAGCGACCGGGGCCGGAGCGCGCCTTCGAAAGCCAGCTCGGTCTCCGACTCGGGAGTGGACCGGATCACCAGCTCCGCCCCAGTGAAGTCGGCGGGGGTGTTCGGGAGTTCGGCGCTCACGAGCCCGCACCCGTCCGCTGGGGACCGAGCCGCGCCAACGACAGGCGCAGCAGCGCCTGCACCGAGGCGCGATCCTCGGCGCCGGCTTCCTCGCTGGCCTCCTCGACCGCCTGCACGGCCACCCGGTCGTTCCAGCCGAGTCCGACCAGGGCGCCGACCACGCTGCTGGTGACGGTGGTCGACCCGCCGCCGGTCGAGACGGCCGCGATCCCTCCGCTCGGCGCGACCAGCTTGCCCGCCAGCGACACCGCGATCAGCTTCGCCGTTTTCGGACCGATGCCGGACACCTTGCGGAACGGCGCGTCATCCTCCGCTGCCACCGCCTGGGCGATCTGCACCGGCGTCAGCGTCGCGAGCACCCCGAGCGCCGACTTCGGGCCGACTCCTGAGACCCCGCGGAGCAGCTCGAAGACCGTGAGCTCCTCCGGGGTGGCGAAGCCGAACAGGCTGAGATCGTCCTCGCGCACGATGAGCGCCGTGTGCACTGTCGCCTCCTGGCCGATCCGCAGGCTCAGACCGTGCTGCGGCGTGACCTGGATGGCGAGGCCGATACCGCCGACCTCGATCACGGCGACCGTGCCGGTCACGGCGAGCACGGTTCCGCGGACGGAGGAGATCATCGGGTTCTCACCGTCCGCCTCTCCGCATCGCGCCATGCGCGCTGTGCCGGTGTCGCCGGTCGAGCGGCACCCGGAGGGACGGTGCCGGAATCGGCGCCAGAGCCGCCCCGCCACGCGTGGCAGATCGCCAGTGCCAGCGCATCCGCGGCATCCGCCGGTCTCGGAACCTCGCGCAATCCGAGCACCCGCGCCACCATCGCCCCCACCTGGGCCTTGTCGGCGGAACCGTAGCCGGTGATCGCCGCCTTCACCTCGCTCGGCGTATGCAGGCCGACCGCGAGTCCGTGCTCGGCGCCGAGCGCGATGGCGATCCCGCTGGCCTGCGCCGTGCCCATCACGGTGCGAAGGTTGTGCTGCGCGAAGACCCGCTCGACGGCCATCGCGGTGGGGCGGTGCTGCTCGAGAGCGGCACGGATTCCACGGGAGATCGCGAGCAGCCGCTCCTCGAGCGCCATCGCGGGCGGGGTCTTGACCACACCGACGTAGACCAGGGTCGCGCTGCGGTCGGCCGCGACATCCACGACGCCGATGCCGCAGCGGGTCAGCCCCGGGTCGACACCGAGTACGCGCATGGCTCCGAGACTACCGGGCGCGTTCGCACATGTGTTCGAAGGGGCCGAGCGTGTCGCGGAGCGCGGCTATTCCTCCTCCTCGTCGAGGACCGCCTGCACCTCGGCCGGCACCTCGTAGTTGCTGAAGATGTTCTGCACATCGTCGCTCTCCTCGAGCGCGTCGATCAGCTTGAACACCTTTCGCGCCGTCTCGAGGTCGACCTCGACATGCAGATCGGGCACGAACTCGGCCTCGGCGGAGTCGTAGTCGATGCCGGCATCCACCAGGGCGGTGCGGGCCTGCACCAGATGCGAGGGATCGGTGATCACCTCGAAGCCGCCGCCCTGGTCTGCGACCTCCTCGGCGCCGGCATCCAGAACGGCCAGCAGGATGTCATCCTCGGTGACCTCGTCGGTCTTGGTGATCGAGATCACACCCTTGCGGCTGAAGTTGTACGCGACGCTGCCAGGATCGGCCATGGTGCCGCCGTTGCGCGTCATCAGGGTGCGCACCTCGGCCGCCGCGCGGTTCCTGTTATCGGTGAGGCACTCGATCAGCAGCGCGACGCCGTTGGGGCCGTAGCCCTCGTACATGATGGTCTGGTAGTCGACCGACTCGCCGCTGAGCCCAGCGCCGCGCTTGATCGCGCGGTCGATGTTCTCGTTGGGCACCGAGGTCTTCTTGGCCTTCTGCACGGCGT
>WOYR01000037.1 GCA_011620705.1 Microbacteriaceae bacterium
GCCTGCTCGAGCAGGAGGGTCGTGACGACCTGCGTCTGCGCGTCGCGGTGCAGCCGGGCGGATGCTCAGGCCTCGTCTACCAGCTCTATTTCGATGAGCGCCTGCTCGACGGCGACACGACCGCTGAGTTCGACGGTGTCGAGGTGGTTGTCGATCCGATGAGCGTGCCCTACCTGGACGGCGCATCGATCGATTTCGAGGACACCATCCAGAAGCAGGGTTTCACCATCGACAACCCCAATGCGTCCGGCTCATGCGCCTGCGGAGACAGCTTCCACTGATCGTCTCACACGCCGATTTCGAAGACCCCCACCGGGAAGGCGGGGGTCTTCTGCCGTTGTAGAGTGGACGAGAAGACAGCCCCACGCTCGAGAGGTTCCAGGTGCGCCCCAACCGCCCCCACGCCCAGCCGTCGGTGAACCGGCAGCTCCTGGCGAATCGCTCGCCGCGATCCGGAACGCAGGGACCGCGCCCACCCCGTCCGCAGCGGTCCCGTCTGGCCCGCTGGGCTCTGATCCCGATCTTCGGCGTCGTCGCAGTGGTGCTGGCGGGATGCTCCCAGGCGCAGCTCTCCGGCTTCCTGCCCGGAGGCCCCGGCGTGACCAACAACACCGCTCGCGTGACCTCGCTCTGGGTCAACTCGTGGATCGTCCTCCTCGGGGTGGGCGTGATCACCTGGGGCCTCATCATCTGGGCGGTGGTCGTCTACCGCCGCCGCAAGGGTCAGACCGGCCTGCCGGTGCAGCTGCGCTACAACATGCCGATCGAGATCTTCTACACGGTCGTCCCGCTCATCCTGGTGCTCGGCTTCTTCGCCTTCACCGCCCGCGACCAGGCTGCGATCGAAGCCGACCCCGGCAACCCCGACGTCCAGGTCGAGGTGTTCGGCAAGCGCTGGTCGTGGGACTTCAACTACCTGGACGAGAAGGTCTACTCGCCGGGCGTCCAGGTGCAGAACCGCCTCAACCCCGACGGCAGCATCGACACCAGCAAGCTGCCGACGCTGTACCTGCCGGTGGGCAAGAAGGTGCAGATCGACATCGAGTCGCGCGACGTGGCGCACTCCTTCTGGGTCGTGGACTTCCTCTACAAGAAGGACATGATTCCGGCGACGACGAACCACATGTATTTCATCCCCGAGAAGATCGGCACATATCAGGGCAAGTGCGCCGAGCTCTGCGGCGAGTATCACGCCGACATGCTCTTCCAGGTGAAGGTGGTCTCGCAGGCCGACTACGAGCAGCAGATCCAGGCGCTGAGGGACCTCGGGCAGACCGGTCGGCTCGGTCCGAGTTACAACACGAACTCCAACCTGCCGGGCGCCGGCGCCACCACAACAGAGGGCTAGGTCGATGAGCACTGCAACCGCACCCGAAACGCTGAGCCCTGCTCCCACGACGACGGCGACGACCGTCAACGGAGGCAGCAGGGTCGAGCGCAAAGGCAACGTCCTGGTCAGGTGGATCACCAGCACCGACCACAAGACGATCGGGTACCTCTACCTGATCACCTCCTTCATCTACTTCTGCATCGGCGGCGTGCTCGCGCTCGTGATCCGCGCGGAGTTGTTCACCCCGGGTCTCGATGTCGTCGGATCGAACGAGCAGTACAACCAGTTGTTCACGATGCACGGCACGATCATGCTGCTGATGTTCGCGACGCCGTTGTTCGCCGGCTTCGCCAATGTGGCCATGCCGTTGCAGATCGGCGCACCCGACGTGGCCTTCCCGAGGCTGAACGCTTTCGCGTACTGGCTCTACTTCTTCGGCGCGCTGATCGCGGTCGGCGGCTTCTTCACCCCGCAGGGGGCGGCGGCATTCGGGTGGACGGCCTACGCGCCGCTCTCGAGCACGACCTTCACACCTGGCCTCGGCGGGAACCTGTGGGTCTTCGGCCTCGCCCTCGCCGGATTCGGCACGATCCTGGGCGCCGTGAACTTCATCACCACCATCATCACGATGCGTGCCCCCGGCATGACCATGTTCCGGATGCCGATCTTCACCTGGAACATCCTGGTCACCTCGATCCTGGTGCTCGTCGCGTTCCCGGTGCTGGCGGTCGGCCTCTTCGGCCTCGGCGCCGACCGTGTCTTCGGGTCCCATCTTCTGGATCCGGCCAACGGCGGCACCATTCTCTGGCAGCACCTGTTCTGGTTCTTCGGGCACCCGGAGGTCTACATCATCGCGCTGCCCTTCTTCGGCATCGTCTCGGAGATCATCCCGGTCTTCAGCCGCAAGCCGATCTTCGGCTACAAGACCCTGATCTACGCGACCATCTCGATCGCCGCGCTCTCGGTCACGGTGTGGGCCCACCACATGTACGTCACCGGGCAGGTGCTGCTGCCGTTCTTCTCGCTGATGACGATGCTCATCGCGGTGCCGACCGGTGTGAAGATCTTCAACTTGATCGGCACGATGTGGCGCGGTTCGGTGACCTTCGAGACGCCGATGCTGTGGACGATCGGCTTCCTGATCACCTTCACCTTCGGCGGGCTGACCGGCGTCATCCTTGCCTCGCCGCCGCTCGACTTCCATGTCTCCGACACCTACTTCGTGGTGGCGCACTTCCATTACGTCGTGTTCGGCACCGTGGTGTTCGCGATGTTCGCGGGCTTCTACTTCTGGTGGCCCAAGTGGACGGGCAAGATGCTCAATGAGCGGCTCGGCAAGATCCACTTCTGGCTGCTGTTCGTCGGCTTCCACACCACTTTCCTCATTCAGCACTGGCTGGGCGTCACCGGCATGCCGCGCCGCTATGCGAGCTACCTGCCGAGCGACGGGTTCACCTGGATGAATCAGCTCTCCACCGTCGGCGCCGCGATCCTCGGCGTCTCGATGCTGCCGTTCTTCGTCAACGTCTACCTGACGACGCGGCACGCGCCCAGGGTCGCAGTGGACGACCCGTGGGGCACCGCGCGTTCGCTCGAATGGGCGACCTCCTGCCCGCCGCCGCGCCACAATTTCACCTCGATCCCGCGCATCCGCTCGGAGTCGCCTGCGTTCGACCTGCACCACCCCGAGGTGGGCGTCCCGGTGGGTGTCGGCTCGCTGAAGGACGCACCGGACGCGCCGGTCGTCGACCTGGCATCCGGAGGGGTGAAGTAGTCCATGCGCGCGAACTCCAATCTGTTCTGGATCCTCGGTGGCTTCTTCTGGCTGGTCGACGCCGTCTACATCGTCTGGTCGATCTTCTTCGGCAATCTGATGCGGATCGAGTGGGTCGGCGCGGTGACCATGGGTCTTTCCGGAGTCTTCGCCTTCTTCCTCGCGTTCTACCTGAGCCGGACGCATTCGGCGCAGGGCGGCGAGGTTCCGGCCGACCTGCCCGATGCGAATATCGACGACGGCGACCCCGAGATCGGCGATTTCAGCCCGTGGAGTTGGTGGCCGTTCCTGCTCGCCTTCGCGCTCGGGCTGGTCTTCCTCGGGATCGCGGTGGGCACGTGGATCTCGTTCATCGGCGCCCCGATCATGATCGTGTCGATCGTCGGGTGGTATTTCGAGTACTACCGCAACAACTTCGCCCGCTAGCTGCGGGTCCTCTCCGTGAGCTCGTGAACGAACGCGTGAGCGTTGGACCGGGATCGGCAGGGAGCGTGAGGCCGGTGCCCGGCGTCGGGGCCCACAGTGCTGGCTATCAGGCGGGATCGGCAAGCAGGACGTTCGCCAATTGCTTCGATGCCGGCGACGGTGATCGCGGAGCGCGCCGACTGGTCGGGTTCGATGTCGTGGTTCCGTATGAAGGTCGTCGTGTTGCTGCGGCCGGAGTACGAGCCGAAGGATCCCCCTGACCGGCTAGCGTTCGCGGCCGTTGATCGGGCGTGCTGTCCGGGAAGCTCGGA
>WOYR01000106.1 GCA_011620705.1 Microbacteriaceae bacterium
GCGGGTGGGACCAAGCGGTTTGCGCATGATCTCCTTGATTTCGCATTTCTCACCAGCGCTCGTGGGCACGGCCCCGGGCCGGACGGTGTTCGAGATCCCACCACTGCTGTGCACACGACCGAGCTGGCGTTGCCGTCATGAGCGCCTGCTCCATCTGATCCCGGATGCCGGATCCGGCCCCTCGTGCCACGTCGCCGTGGTGCGGGCCAACCCGACCATTCCGCTGGTGCTGACGATGGCGGCATTCCTGCTCCGGGGGATCGCAAGTCACGCCTTCGTGGCTGGAAACGCTTCCTCTGGGTCAACTGCGCCGCCGGCTTCGTCGTCACCGTGCTGCTGATCGTCTGGATGTGGCACGGGCCCGCGGCATCCTGATCCGGGTGGAGCGCTGGACGGCCGGGCCCGTTGCGAGTGCGGCCAGCGCGATCGGAACGCCGCCCGAGATCCCCCAGCCTGGATGTTGCCTGGCAGTACCCGGGGTGACCCCGGAACTGGTGTGCGATGGGTGGTGCTACCGCGACGGACGAGCCCGACACAATCGGGCAGCCGGGACGGAGAGAGAGGACATCATGAACATCCTTCTGATCATCATCGGAGTCATCGCCGTCGTGCTGCTGCTCACCGGCGGTTTCGTCCAATCACTCAACTTCCTCCTCTGGGTGGGGTTGGTGCTGGCCGTCATCGCCCTGGTCGTGTGGCTGGTGCGCTTCATCTCGGGGCGCCGCACGGTCTGACGCCTCGGGATTCGACGCGGCCGGTGGGCTCAAGCCCGCCGGCCGTCGTCCTACCCGGAACCGCTCCGCACGGGGCGAAGGGCGGAAGCACGCGGGGCGGAAGCATAGGGGGCTGCGAGCCGGAGGGAAAGGCCCCTCCGGGCATCCGCTCCGCTCTGGAATGATCTCCGCATGAGCATCGATTCCCCCTCCGCAGCCGTCGGATCTGGTCGCGCCAACGACGTGCTGCTCAAGCAGCTCGGCGACGTGGCCGTGCAGGCCTCGCGGCTCGAGCATCTCGCGGTCGATATCGCGCAGAGCCTCAAGATCGACACAACGGTGCCCGAGGCGCTCGCCGCCCTGCAGGACTCCCGGCTGACCCCCCCGCCGTGGAGCACCCTCGCCGCCAAGGACGTCCAGAATTGGGCGGCGAGCACCGGACGGCTGCTCGAGATACGCGACAGCATGTTCGAGGCCAGCGGGAGCTCGCACTTCGGCGGTTCGAGCGGCGACACCATCCCGACCGAGTCCGCGGACGGCACCGTCTTCCCGGCCGACGAGGAATACCTGCGGCGCTATCTGAAGCGCCTCAGCCGCCAATTCGCCGCCGGATCCGAACTGCAGTCGCGGCTCGACTATCACGATGAGAACGGTCAGCGCTGGCCCCTGGTCACGATCTACGAGCAACGCACATCCGGCGACGGAGCCGATGCGCCGACGTTGCAGTTGCCCGAGGAATGGCGGCGCTGGCTCAGCGCCTGAGGCGCGCCTCGGTCGACTGGTGGGGTAGGTTCGGCAGAAGGGCGGCGCTGCGCGTCCGCATCCCCACCGATTGGACTCGCACCTTGGGAACCCTCTTCTACGGTGCCGGCCGTCTTCCGATCCGGATCGACGACCGGATCCTGGCCCACCTCAAGGCGGTCGTCACGGCCAAGATGCGCCGCGGCGAGGGCTTCCTCCTCTCCTGGTCCGACTCCGCCGAGGTCGGGCACGGGCGCAGTTCCGTGTGGGTGCATCCGAGCTGCGATCTGCACTACAAGTTCGACGGGGGCACTCCGCCCAAGCTCGATCCGGCGCTGCTCGAAGAGATGAACATCGAATCCATCCAGGCGCGCGGCATCGAACTCGCCGACGCGACCCTGGCACACAGCCCGCGCACGGGCTGATCCGGGCCTACCCGGACCAGCGGCGCGCGACGTACGCTCTTCACATGACAGAGCCCGTCGTGCTTTTCTCGATCGACGCCGGGGTCGCGTCGATCACCCTCAACCGACCGGCCGTCGGCAACGCGATGAGCCGGGAGCTGACCGAGTCGCTGCTGCGCGCGATCCGGGATGCTGAGGCGGACCCGGATTGCCGCGTCGTCGTGCTGCGCGGCGCAGGCCGGGTGTTCTGCGGCGGCGGGGATCTCAACGAGATCGCCCGAAAAGGGGGCGACGCCGAAATGCACCGGATGGTCACCACGCTGCAGGACACCATGTTCGCCTTCGCCGCATCGCCCCTGATCATCATCGGGGCCGTCGGCGGCGCCGCGGCGGGCGCCGGCCTCGGACTCGTGCTCAACACCGACATCGTGCTCGCCTCCACGCGGGCCAGCTTCCACGGTGCATACGGAGCCATCGGGCTCACGCCCGATGCCGGGGTCTCGTACCTGCTCCCCGCCGCCATCGGCAGCAAGCGCGCCTCCGCGATGCTGCTCACCGGATCCCCGGCCAGTGCGGCGGACGCCCTCGCGTGGGGCTTGGTCGCCGAGGTGCTCGAACCCGATGCCCTGGATGCGCGCGCCGATGAGCTCGCTGCCCGACTGGTCGCCGGGCCGACGCAGGTGCTCGGTCCGACCAAGAAGCTGCTGGGCGCCCCCGCCCTCGCGGGCTACCGAGCCCATCTCGATGCGGAGGCCGAGTCGGTCACCGGCTATGCGGCGCATCCGGACACCCAGAAGCGCATTCGGGCTCTCCTCGAAAAGCCCGGCAAGTAGGAACAGGAACGATCCCCGCGCTGTTGTACGCACTGAGCGCCGCAGCCAGCCGCGACATCCACCTCGAGGAGGGACACCCCGTGTCGAACTACCAGAAGACCACAGAGGCCGTTTCGAAACTGACCCCGGAGCAGTACAGCGTCACCCAGGAGGCGGCGACCGAGCCCGCGTTCCGCAACCAGTACTGGGACAACCACGAGCAGGGCATCTACGTCGACATCGTGTCGGGCGAGCCGCTGTTCGCCTCGATCGACAAGTTCGAGTCCGGCTCCGGCTGGCCGAGCTTCACCGTGCCGCTCGACCCCGCCAACATCGTGGAGAAGAAGGACCGCAGTTGGGGGATGACCCGCATCGAGGTCCGCTCCAAGAACGGCGACAGCCACCTGGGCCACCTGTTCGATGACGGCCCCGCCGACCAGGGAGGTCTGCGCTACTGCATCAACTCGGCCGCGATGCGCTTCGTCCCGGTCGCCGAGCTGGAGAGCGCCGGCTACGGCGAGTTCGCGCACCTGTTCCCCACTGACGCCCAGAAGGCCGAGACCGAGACGGTGGCCAAGTGATGCCTGACATCGACGACGGATCGATCACCAGCACCCCCGGTCTGGAAACGGCGGTGCTCGCCGGCGGCTGCTTCTGGGGAGCCCAGGAGCTGCTGCGCCAGCGACCCGGCGTGATCTCCACGCGCGTCGGCTACTCCGGTGGCACGAACGCCCACGCCACGTACTACAACCACGGCTCGCACGCGGAGTCGGTCGAGATCGTCTTCGACCCGAAGATCATCTCGTACCGCGACATCCTGGAGTTCTTCTTCCAGATCCACGACCCGTCGACGCTGAACCGCCAGGGCAACGACATGGGCATGAGCTACCGCTCGGCGATCTACTACGTCGACGACGTGCAGCGGCTCGTCGCCGAGGACACGATCGCCGACGTCGAGGCGTCCGGGCTGTGGCCGGGCAAGGTCGTCACCGAGGTCGAGCCCGCCGGCCCGTTCTGGGAGGCCGAGCCCGAGCACCAGGACTACCTCGAGAAGTACCCCAACGGCTACACGTGCCACTTCCCGCGCCCGGGCTGGGTGCTGCCGCGCCGCCGCGACGTCGTCGCGTAGCTCCGGCCGATCACCCGA
>WOYR01000055.1 GCA_011620705.1 Microbacteriaceae bacterium
ACCGGCCCGCAGCTGCGCAACGCCTATGAGGCGGGAGCCGCGTCGAACTTGGACGGAAGCGGCGTGACCGTCGCGATCACCGACGCCTACGCCTCCCCCACGATCGAAGCCGACGCGAACCGGTACGCCACCGACACCGGCGACCGGGCCTTCATCACCGGGCAGTTCACGCAGAGCCTGCCGCGGACCTTCCGACAGGTGAACAGCAACAGGTCCCCGCACCAGTGCGGCGCCTCGGGCTGGTACGGCGAGGAGACGCTCGACGTGGAAGCCGTGCACGCGATGGCGCCCGCGGCGAACATCCGCTACTACGCCGGTGAGAGCTGCGAAGACACCGACCTGCTCGACACCTTCAGCCGCATCAACGACGAAGGCGTCGCGACCATCGTGACGAACTCGTGGGGCGGGGTGGGCGATGTCGTGAAGCCCGCGCTGCTGCAGGCCTACGAGGCCGCGTTCCTGCAGGGCGCCGTCGAAGGCATCAGCTACGCCTTCTCGTCCGGGGATTCCGGCGACGAGGTGGTCAACACCGGTTCGCCGCAGACCGACTACCCGGCATCCGATCCCTACGTCACGGCTGTCGGCGGCACCTCGACCGCGATCACGCAGGCCGGAGTGACCGGCGAGACCGGATGGCAGACCACCAAGTACTCGCTCGTCAACGGAGCGTGGGCGCCGAGCATCCCCTTCCAGTACGGCGGGGGCGGCGGCTACTCGTCGAACTTCGCCGAGCCCGACTACCAGCTCGCCGCGGGCATCACCAGCCCGAACGGCGGGCGCGCGGTGCCGGACATCTCGATGGACGCCGACCCGACGACCGGCATGCTGGTCGGCCAGACGCAGACCTTCAGCGGGGCCGCGGCGTACGACACATACCGGATCGGCGGCACGAGCCTCGCCTCGCCCCTGTTCGCGGGCATCACGGCGCTGAAGATCCAGGCCAGCGGTCACGGACTGGGACTGCTCAACCCGGGCATCTACGCCGACCATTCGGGCTTCCACGACGTGACCGGTGCGGGCATCGATGCGGGCAACATCCGCGTCGACTTCGTGAACGGCGTGGATGCCACCAACGGCTACCTGTACTCGGTGCGCTCGTTCAACACCACCAACACGACGCTCACCGTCGGCACCGGGTGGGACAGCGAGACCGGCTGGGGCAGCGCCAGAGCCGGGTGGCTCGTCCCGGCACCGTAACGCTCGTCCCGGCGCCGTAGCGCGCCGAACAGCCGCCAAGGTGCTGCGGGGCATCACACCAGACCGAAGTTGTCCCGCAGCACCCCCTCCGGATCCCACTGCTTCTTCAGCGCGCGCAGCCGAGCCAGCGCGTCCGGCTTCCACGCGTCCTCGAAGCGCGACTCCGACAGGGAAGTCTCGAAGGAGATGTACATGCCGTCCATGAGCGGCTTCATCCGCTCGTCCCAGTACTCGCTCAGCCCCGAGCGCGGCGTGCCGAAGGCGACCACCGAGAAGTTGGCGGAGCGGTTCGAGTATGCCGTGGCATCCTGCGGCACGTCGGCGACGGCTCCGCCCGCGGAGCGCAGCTGGAAGAAGTACGACAGGCCGCGGTCGAGCAGTTCGGCGGAACGGGCGCCGAACTCCGCCGACAAGTGCGGGAGCAGGCCGGAGCGCGACGTCGGTTCGCCCTGGCCGTCGTGGTAGCCGGGCGCCGCATTCGCCATCACCGCGTCGTACGGCGCGATCTGAACCGACTGCTGCACCAGCGGCGCGATCCGGGCGAGCGGCTGCAGGCGGTCGATGACGACGTCCGGGTCATCGGAGTGCACCACGGCCAGCAGCTGGGCGATCTGCGGCTGGCCGGATCGGCGCCCTCCCATGATGAGGGATGCCGTCAGCTCCCGCGGCGACGCCTCCACCACGGCGCCGAACGCCTGCAGGAAGCCGGCGACGCCGCCATCCGCGCCTGAGGCGTCGAAGGCGAGCTGCGCCCACCCCACGTCGCCGCCGTCGTGCGCCTCGAACTCGAAGGCATGCGCGACGCCGAAGTTCGCCCCGGCGCCCCTCATGCCCCAGAACAGCTCAGGGTTCTCCTCGGCGGATGCCGCCACCTGGCGCCCATCGGCTGTCACCAGTTCGACGCGCAGCAGGTGGTCGATTGTGAGGCCATGCTCGCGGGCGAACCAGCCCAGGCCGCCGGCGGTCGCGAGTCCGCCGACCCCCACTCCCCCGTAGTCACCGCTGGTGAGAGCCCAGCCGTGCGGGGCCAGCGCGGCCGCAACATCCATCCACCGGGCTCCCGCGCCGACGCGCACCCGTCGGCTCGCCTCGTCGAGCACCTCGATCGCGTTCAGCCTGCCAATGTCGAGGACGATGCCGCCGTCGTTCGTCGACCGCCCGCTGATGCCGTGGCCGCCGCTGCGGATGCCGAGCGGCACCGGCTGGGCGCGCGCGTAGGCGAGAGCCTCCGCGATCTGCTCCGGGCTCCCGGCCTGCAGCACCAGGCCGGGGCTTCCGCCGCGCATGTAGGTGTTGCGCACCCGCGCGTACTTGGCGTCGCCCGGCTCGACAGCATCCACCGCCAGGGATGCCGGAACGGCCTCGTAGTCGATCTCCGCCCGCCGCTTCTCGCGCGCCGCCGCGCTGCGCACCCGGGTGGCGCCGAGCGCTGTGCCGCTGTCGGCCCGCGCCTCCTCCACCGCCTCGCGCAGCAGCGGGATCACCTCGAGCGCGAAGTTCTGCAGCACGCCCGGGTCGTCGCTGGCCAGGATGAAGGTGCTCTCGCCATCCTCGAGCACGAGTGGGAGGAGGTCGTCGACCCATGACGACGGAGGTCCCTGCAAGAAGTCGCGGCGCTCCCTCGCGAACGCGCCGCCGATGTTGAGCAGGCGGCGGATCTCGCGCGGATCGCGCCCCGCCTTCGTCGCGGCCTCGTCGATCGCCGCGTTCCCCGCCCGCAGCTCGCCGGGCTTCAGGTAGAAGTACGACGGCAGCCAGCCGTCGGCCGCGCGGCCGATCAGCCGCAGCATCCGTGGCTTCAATGCGCCCAGCCAGATCGGGATGTCGTGCACAGGAGCCGGCCCGCGCTTCGCCCCGTCGACATGGTGGTAGGTCCCGTCGACCCGGAGCACGGCGCGGTCGTTCACATCCCAGATGCCGCGGATGATGGCGATCGCCTCCTCGAGCGCCTCAAGAGCCTGCCCGGGCGTGAGCTTCGGCTGACCCATGGATGCCACGGCATCCGCGAAGCCGCCCGCGCCCAGACCGAGGTCGAAACGGCCGCCGCTCAGCAGGTCGAGGCTGGCCGCGGCGCGGGCGAGCACGGCGGGCTGCCGCAGCTGCGCATTGAGCACGTTGCCGCTGACGTGGATCGTGCTCGTCTCGGCGGCGACCCAGCTGAGGAGCGTCCAGGTGTCGAGGAACGCCGGTTGGTACGGGTGGTCCTGGAAGGTGACGAGGTCGTAGCCGAGCTGCTCGCTCAACTGCGCAAGGGCGACCGGGGTGTCTGGCGGGTTGTTCCCCGGGGTGATGAAGGTGCCGAATCGAAGATCGTGGCCGTAGTCGGGCATGGCTCCAGCCTCGCGGTTGCGCAGCCCTGCGCCAAATGCGGGGTCACTTGCTGAGCGTGAGCGCCTGCCGCGACCGTGCGCGGTGTCCGCGGGTCTTCCGTCCCTTCCGCCTGCCGAGACGGAGGAGTTAACTCGGCGTATGACCTTCTTCGAGTCGATCAGGACCGTGTTCCGCAAGTACGCCGAGTTCGGCGGACGGGCGACCCGCCCCGAGTTCTGGTGGTTCGCCCTCTTCAGCACGCTCGTGAGCGCCGCGCTCAACGCGGTGAGCGTGCCGATGTACGGCGT
>WOYR01000261.1:0-3991 GCA_011620705.1 Microbacteriaceae bacterium
GCTGCTCCAGCAGCCCGACCGGCAGCGGCGCGAGGAACGCGGCGGTCCCACCCTGAGGGATGATGGTGACCCGGTCATGCCCGGACCGCGGCGCCCGGGCCGCCCGTTCCGCCGCGAACAGCCCCTCCGCGATCCCCACCCGCGCCGACTCCACCCCGAGCTCGCCCACGATGCCGAGCACGGTCAGCGCCGCCGCCTCCTCGCCGCCGTAGTAGCGGGCCGGTCCTCGGGCGCGCACCGCGACCGTTCCCGGCCGCAAGGGATGCAGCCCCGGCAGCGCCCGCTCGAGCCCGGCCAGCACGGGCTCGAAGGCCCGCGCGTCGAGGGCCGGGTCGTAGCGCAGCACGTGGAGGCGGGGGCAGCGCGACTGGGCCTCCCGGATCCGCTGCCCGCGTGCGACCCCCTCCGCCCGGGCGGCCGCCGAGCAGGCGAAGACGGCTCCCCTGTCGACGAGGGCGATGGGGGCGTCATCCTGAAGCTTTCCGCCTTCGGATCCCTGGGCCCGGGCGTGGGCGATCACCGGCCAGTCGGGAGCCCAGAGCACGAGCAGGCGCGGTCGACCGCTGCTCGCACCGTGCTGCGGCATCCCGTTCACGCTCATAACCCATATTCGAACACATGTTCGAGCGTGTCAACAGCGCGCAGACCTCAGCCGATACCCCCAGAAGACGGCAGGGGGTGAGGAGGAGATCCCGGAGAATCCGGCGATCCCGCCCCGAAGGCCCCCGAATGAGCGCTGCCGGGCCTCCGAGGAGCGGACCTAACCTGAACGGATGTCGATCCCGGGCGCCCTCGCGACCGCTCTTGCCGCCGTGCTGCTACTGAGCAGCTGCGCGCCATCGACGACCCCGGCGCCCGAGCATACCGCGACCCCGAGCCCGAGCCCGACGGTCTCGCAGCCGGCCTTCCTGTCGACCGAGCAGGACGAAACCGACCTGCTGCCCGACGACATCGCCCAGACCTTGGGCGTGGACTCGAGCAGCACCCGCTTCCAGGGCGGCTGGGACGGCTATCAGGTCTTCCTCGCGCTGAAGGATCCCGGCTCGATCTGCCTCATCACCGGTCCAGCCGGGGATGCTTCCCGTTGGATGGCGGGATGCGGTGCCGGCGACGAGGTCGTCACCGACGAGCTGCCGGACGGCGGCACCGTGAAGTATCTGCCGATGACCGCATCGGCCACTCCGGCGGGCTGGACCCGCCTCTCGGACCACGTCTTCGCGATGTGATCGGTCCGGAGCGGCTCATCCCGCGTTAAACCTGTGTAAAACCTGTGTCGATGGCGCGATCGGGGTGCTGCAGACTCCTACGCTTGCGCCATGACCACCGCCCCCGCCCGTCCCACCGCTGTCGAACCGGGGGGCATCGAAGCCATCCCCGCCTCGAAGCGCCACGGTTCGCCGTGGCAGCTCTTCGCCACCTGGACCGCCCCCAACCTCGAGTTCGCCACCGTCTTCGTCGGCTTCATCGGCGTGGCCTTCTTCGGCCTTGGCTTCTGGCAGACGATCCTCGCCGTCGTGATCGGCAACGCTCTCGGGGCCGCGACCCAGGGCGTCCTGTCCACCTGGGGCCCGCGCGAGGGCCTCGCCCAACTCGTGCTGAGCCGCACCGCCTTCGGTCTGCGCGGCAACATCCTGCCGGCCGCGATCAACACCGTGATGGCCGGTCTCGGCTGGTTCGCGGTCAACTCGGTCAGCGGCGCCTTCGCCCTCGCCACCCTGACCGGGATGCCGGTCTGGATCGCGCTCGTGATCATCGTCGTGCTCGAGGTGGCGCTCGCCTTCGTCGGCCACGACCTGGTGCAGCTGTTCGAGCGCTACGCGAGCATCGTGCTCGGCGTCGTGTTCATCATCGCCACCGTCGCGGTCTTCGCGAACCCGCACTTCGGTGCCGCGGTCGGCGGCAGCGGCTTCAGCGTCGCCGGCTTCACCCTGACCGCGTCCGCCGCATTCGGCTACGCCGCGGGATGGAATCCCTATGCCTCCGACTACAGCCGCTACCTGCCCAAGGACGTCAGCACCGCGAAGGTGGCATGGGCGGCAGGTCTGGGCAACTTCGTCTCCTGCACCGTGCTGATGGCGGCGGGCGCCGCAGCGGCCCTCATCCCGGCTCCGAAGGATGCCACCCCGACCGACGCCTTCGTCAGCGGGATGCCGCCCTGGATCGCCGGCATCACACTCGTCGCCATCGCGATCGGCGCGATCGCGGCGAATGCGCTCAACATCTACTCCGGCGCGATGTCGTTCCTGGCCGCGGGAGTGAAGATCCCGTTCGCGCTGCGCCGCGCGATCATCGCCATCGGATTCGGCATCCTGGGCTTCGTCATCGCGCTGCTGTCGATCCTCGCGAACTACACCTCGAACTACGAGAACTTCCTGCTGGTGATCGCGTACTGGATCGCCCCCTGGCTCGGGATCGTGCTGGTCGACCGCCTGCTGCGGCGCGGCACCGCGATCGCCTCCTTCATCCCCGACCATGCCAAGTACCGCAACCCGGCCGGGATCATCTCGCTCATCGTCGCGGGCGCTGTGTCGATCGTGCTGTTCTCGAACCAGGTGCTGTTCACCGGGTTCCTGGTGCGCGAGAACGCGCCGCTGGCCGCCGTCGGGGACATCACCCCGCTGGTGGGCTTCGTGCTCGCGGCCGTGGTGTACCTGATCCTCTTCAAGGTCTTCAAGCCGAAGCTGGGCGGACCGGTGGCGGAGGAACCCGACGTGATCATCGGGGTCGACGCGGCGGACACCGCGGCGTGACCGAGACCTTCTACCGCACTGACGCCGACAAGCTCGCCGTCGCCGCGGCCGAGGCCTTGAAGGGCCAGGCCGAGGGCGGCATCCCGATCGGGGCGGCCCTCTTCGACGAGGAGGGGCGCCTGCTCGGCAGCGGTCACAACCAGCGCGTGCAGGGCGGCAATCCCGCTCTGCACGGCGAGACCGCCGCGTTCCTGGCTGCAGGCCGGCAGAAGAGCTACCGGAGGACCACCATGGCGACCACGCTGTCGCCGTGCTGGTACTGCTCCGGGCTGGTGCGGCAGTTCAACATCGGCCGGGTGATCGTCGGCGAGAACGAGAACTTCTTCGGCGGCCAGGACTGGCTGGTCGAGAACGGCACAGAGGTGACGACGATCAACGACCCGGAACTCATCCGGATCATGGGGGAGTTCATCGAGGCGAACCCCGAACTCTGGAACGAGGACATCGGCGAGGAGTAGCCGCGGCGGGCCCCCAGTTTCGAGGGTTTGCAGCGGTTCGCGCTGCCCGAACGGTCGAAACTGCTCGGAAGCCTCGAGAAATCCCGGGGGCTCTAGCCCGCCACGCTGCGCGGCGCCGGGCGCGCGCCCGCGTCATCGCGTGCCACCACCGCCTCGAGCCGCTGATCCGGGCCGGGCAGCCAGAGCCGGCGGGACTTGGCACGTCCGGCCCAGGAGCGCGACGCCGAGCTGACCGTGACCTGGCGCGCGGTGAGATGCCCGAAGCCGGAGCCGATACCCGCCCAGTCGCTCTCGGTGACGGTGAGGCGGGCATCCGTGTGCGGCCAGCTCTGGGCGGGACCGCCGCCGAGGCTCACCAGCACCGCCTCGCGCTGACGCAGCCGCGCGGCCAGCCTGCTCGCGGCGGCATCCCCGATGGGCGCGCGCCCGGTGCGGGTCGGCGGTTTCACCAGCACGACCGTCACCACGTCGACCAGCGCCGACACGACCGGCAGCCACTGCTCGCCCGGATGCGGCACCAGCACCAGCCGCTCCAGGTCGAGACCCAGCCCGGCCGCCGCCTCGACACCCAGGTCGGGAACGCCCACGACCGCGCACCAGGATCCCGCGGCACTCGGCCCCTGCAGCAGGCCGAGCGCGAGCGTCGTCGAGTTGTCGACCGCGTAGACGCCGCCGGCCGCGAGTGCGCCGCCCGGCAGCAGTTCGCCGAGGGCGGGGTGCGTCGGCAGCGCCCGGGTGTCGAGCGCTGCCCGCTGCATGCCCCGGATGCGCGCCTGCAGCTCG
>WOYR01000261.1:4091-18672 GCA_011620705.1 Microbacteriaceae bacterium
CGCCCGGGTGTCGAGCGCTGCCCGCTGCATGCCCCGGATGCGCGCCTGCAGCTCGGATGCAGTCGGGGACGGAGGCGCCATCATCCTAGTTTCGAACATCTGTTCGAGAGTGTCAACAACTCCAGGATGATCTGCCGAGCACTACGCGCGGAACGCCGACACGAAGATCGGGGGTATCTTCCACCAGCTCGGCTTCTGCGCGAACTCGGTGAGCCGCCTGCCCGTCGTCGCGGCCGAGCGGGCCGTCACGAACCACGGGGGCTTCGGGAAGAGCGCGAACTCGCCGCCCGCCACCGAGCGCGGGAAGGGCCGGAACGGTCCGGTCACCACCGTGCGCTCGGTGTGATCCAGCAGCAGCGCGTTGTGCACGACGCCGATGCCCGACTGCACATCGTCCAGGCGGTGCCCGGGGAAGGCGCCCCACGAGGCCGCAGCACTGAGGAACGCGAACCCGGTCCAGGTGTTGATGGCGATCGACCCGTAGCGCAAAGCAGCGATGGCGGTGTCGAATCCGGCTCCGAGCCGCTTGCGCTCCCTCGGGTCGATCAGCACATTCGCGCCGAGCGTGCCGAGGAAGTCGGCATTGACCATCGCGACGGCGGCATCCAGGTATGCCTGCCCGGTCCCCGCCACCTCGACCACGCCGAGCACCGGCGAGAACGCCTCGGTGCCCTCGATCTGGGAGGCGTCATCGTCGGCCTGGACATCGACGAGCAGCCGGGTGCCGCCGGCGAGCCGCTGCGCCTTCGGATAGGCCTTCTGCGCCTGGGCAACGCGGTCGTCGCTGCCCGGATACCAGGCCGGCCGGCGCGGCGCGCGCTCCAGCGCCGCGCGCAACTCCACGAGGAACGCCGCCTTCTGCGGCCAGTCCGAGCTCAGCACGACGATCTGGCCGGCGATGCAGTTGTAGCCGCCATTGTGCAGCCGCTGGGTCGCGACGTGCTCGGCCTGGTAGCGCAGATCGGCCTTGCTCCAGGCGCCGGGCACCAGGATGATCGGCGATACCCCGCCGAGCTCGCTCGTGATCGGCTTCTTCAGCACCGGCGTCGCGGCCTTCTTGTTCGCCGAGCGCGCAGCGCCGGAGCCCCAGACGATCGCGTCGTGGGTCGCCGCGCTTCCGGTGATGTGCACATGTCCGATGCCGTCGTGCTGGGCCAGGTACGAGCCCTCCGCCGCGCCGCCCTGCACGATGCGCAGCATCCCTGCCTCGATGAGCGGATGCAGCGCCGCCTGATAGACCGCCATCATGCCCTGCATGACCGGGTTGAGCTTGAGCAGCGCCGCCCGGTTGTGCGCGACGATCTGGTAGAGCACATCCAGGGGAGGGATCGAGGTGATGTTGCCCGCCCCGAGCACCAGGCCGACGCCGCCCGAGAGAGCCGGGGTCAGCTCGCCGAGTCCGGCCTCGCCGGCCGCCTGCGTGGCGCTGATGCCCGGTTCCAGCCAGACCTCGCCGTGGAAGCCTTGCAGCAGCAGCGGCTCGTAGCGGGTGTGGGGGAGCACAGGCACGGTGACGCGGCCGCCGGGGGCGGTTCCCAGTGCCAGCTTCTCGAGCGGGGAGTGCCCGCCCGCGAGCGCGTCGACGGTCTCGACCAGCACGGCGAGGCTCGAGAGCACGGCGTAAGGGCCCGACATCCATTCCTCCCCGACCAGGGGCGAATCGGCGTCGAGGCCCTTGATCGCGGCGGCGGTGTTCGCCCAGTTCTCCGCCTGCGCGCCGACGCTCGCATGCACGCCTCGCAGCAGCTCGGCCCGATCGGGCAGCGAGGTGCGCGTCCACCGTGCTGCGCCGGCGGCGAGGGCGGCGATGTCCGCATCGAGCTGCTTCTTCGCCGCGGTGGACAGCTCCGGGATGACGGGGACGGCGGCGGCGTGATCTGAGATGGTCATGGGTCTCCTTCGATCCGTGCCCATAGTCTCCTACGTCTGTGTGCGGATGGTGCCATTCGTGGCAGGGTCGCACTGTGACCGAATCCGAGCAGACCGAATCGGGGATCGTGCAGCGGCTGCGAGCCGGGGGCAGCGTCTTCGCCGAGGAGGAGGCAGCGCTGCTGCTCGCCGAAGCCCGCGATCCGGCCGAACTGGATGCCATGGTGGTGCGGCGGGTGGCGGGCGATCCGCTCGAGCAGATCGTCGGCTGGGCCGAGTTCGACGGACTCCGCTTCGTGGTGGAGCCCGGGGTGTTCGTGCCGCGGCACCGCACCGAGTTCCTGGTGCGGCAGGCGGTCGCTCTCGCGAGCCCGGATGCCGTGATCCTCGACCTCTGCTGCGGCGTCGGCGCCCTCGGGGTCGCCGTGCGGTCCCGGCTGGGCGGTGCGGTCGAACTCCACGCCGCGGATGTCGACCCCGCAGCCGTCCGCTGCGCCCGGGCGAACGTGGCCCGCACCGACACCGGAGCTCCCGGCGGCGTGCACGAGGGCGACCTCTTCGACGCGGTGCCGGACACGCTGCGCGGCCGCGTGGACCTGCTGCTCGCGAACGCGCCATACGTCCCGACAGCCGACATCGCGCTGCTGCCACCCGAGGCGCGCGAGCACGAGAACCGCGTCGCGCTCGACGGAGGAGACGACGGCCTCGTGCTGCACCGCAGGATCATCACGGGAGCCCCTTCCTGGCTCGCGCCGGGCGGGCGGATGCTGATCGAGGTGAGCGAGGAGCAGGCGCCGGTGGCGGCATCCCTGATGGCGGATGCCGGGCTCTGGGTGCAGACCGTCACCGACGCCGATGACGACGACGTCACCACCCTCGTGATCGGCACCCGGCCGCGCTGGAAGCTAGAACGCTAGGGGCTAGAACAGGTGCAGGCCCGGGATCGGATGGGCGCCCGTGTACCAGGCCAGCAGCACGAAGGCGATCACGTTGATGATCACGCTCGACCAGAACCGGGTGCGGAAGCTGAGCTTCTTCGTCTTGTGCCGCAGCAGCTGCTGGGCCACCACCGCGCCCGGCCAGCCGCCGATCAGCCCGAGCAGCAGCAGCGTGTTCTCGGGCGTCCGCCACCGGTTCGCCTGCGCGGCGCGCTTGTCGGCCGTGTACATCGCGAAGCTCAGGATGCTGAGGCCGAGGTAGATGAACGCGACGGTCCACGGCACCTGCCAGCGCCATTCCGCGACCAGGTAGACCGCGGCGAAGGCCAGGATCGCTCCTGCGCCCACCACGACCGAGGTCGGACGCGTCGTCGGCTCCGCGCGTTCGGTCACCAGCACCGGCTCGGCGTTGACGGCCTGGGCTCTTCCCTTCTCATCCACCTGCACCTGGTAGCTGAGATGCTGGCCCCGATAGGGGCGCGCGGCACCGCGCGGCACGGCGGTGAAGTGCAGGAAGACATCGCGACCGCCGTCATCCGGTCTGATGAACCCGAAGCCGCGGTCGTCGTTCCAGGTGATCACCTCGCCCACGCGACGGTGCGCGGTGCGGGATGCCATGCACCGATGCTAGGCGAGCGGCACTCGGATCCTGCTCATGAGCCGATCTGCGCCAGGCGCGGCACGATCGGCGCCAGACCGCGCACGTAGGCGACAGGGTCCGGCGCGGCGCCAGGGGCGAGCCCGATCAGCGAGACGCCCAGCCGGGAGTACTGCTCCATCGCCCGCAGGAAGCCGTCCGGGTCGTCAAGAGGCTTGAACTGCCCTCCCTGCACCGTGATCCTGATCGTGGAGAAGTCACGCCCGAGTTCATCGCAGTGCCTCTTCAGCACCTCGATCTTGTGCGCCACCGTTTCAAGATCGCTGGCGAACAGGTTGCAGGCGTCGGCGTACTGGGCGACGAGTCGCAGCGTCTTCTTCTCCCCGCTGCCGCCGATCAGGATCGGGGGCCGCGGCTTCTGAACCGTCGAGGGGACGTTGATGGTCTCGGCGAGCTGGTAGTGCTTGCCCGCGAATGGGCCTTCCTCGTCGCTCCACATCTGCTCGACGATCTGGATGGCCTCCTCGAGGCGCTCGAAGCGGTGCTTGAGCTCCGGGTACGGGACGCCGAGCGCGTTGTGCTCGCGCTCGTACCACGCGGCGCCGATGCCGAGGAAGGCGCGGCCCTGGGAGAGCACGTCGAGCGTGGTGACGATCTTGGCGAGCAGGCCGGGATGCCGGTAGGTGACGCCGGTGACCATCAGGCCCAGCTGCATCCGCTTCGTGATCGCGGCCACGAAGCCGAGCGAGGTGTAGCCCTCCAGCATCGGGTCGTGCGCGGTGGCGAATGCCTCCATCTGGAAGTAGTGGTCCATCATCGTGAACCATGTGCTGCCGATCTCTTCTGCGGCGATCGCGGTGTCCCGCAGCAACGGAGCCATCTTCTCCGGGGGCGTATCGGGGTGGGTGAAGTTCATGTAGTGGATGCCGAGCTGCATGCCGCCAACGCTACGCGCCCCTGGGGACTTTCGGCTCTACCACCGGCCCTCCGAGAACGGTTGACTGACCGAGTCGGCCGGCGCGCGGGACACGGCCGCCACCGGGACGGAGCCGATCGAGCGTGATGAGCGAGCAGACAGGGGCGGCTGTCCCGAAGTCGGAGGCGGTGCGCCCCCCGGGTGGGAAGGGTCCGGCAGGGAGCAGCGAATTGGATGAGCTGTTCACCGAAGTCAGCACCCTCCGTCGAGCGATCATCGATGCCGAGACCCGGCACGCCGCCCTGATCGACGCCGTCCGGCCTGATCACCGCTACAGCGCCGCCAACCTCATCCACTACGTGGAACTGCGCCGGCACGACGTGCGCGAGCTGCAGGCCCGCCTCGCGGACCAGGGCCTGTCATCGCTGGGCAGGGTCGAATCGCATGTGCTGGTCAGCATCGACGCCCTGCTGCTCCAGCTTGCGCGCCTCACCGGGAATGATGCGGGCGACCGAGCCGCGGCCGCTGTTCCGGGCGGCGCCGAGCTGCTGTCCCGCAACGCGCTCAGCCTGCTCGGTCCCCAACCCGTGGATCGGGTCACCCGGATCATGGTCACCTTCCCGAGCGAAGCGGCGAGCGACCCCGCATTGGTGCGCGACATGCTGGACAGCGGAATGGATCTCGCGCGCATCAACTGCGCCCATGACAGCCGGGAGGTCTGGGAGGCGATGCTCGCGAACATCCGCAGTGCAACGGAGTCCTCGCACCGGGGCTGCGTGGTCGCCATGGACCTGGGCGGCCCGAAACTGCGCACCGGTCCCATCCTGCCCGGTCCAGCGGTGCGGAAGGTCCGACCGTCCAGGGACCCGCTGGGTGCGGTCATGGCGCCCGCCATGCTGTGGCTGGGGGCGGCGCCGCCCGAGCTCGGAGATGCCGCAGACCCGGTCATCCCGCTGCAGGAGCCCGAATGGGGTGCGGCTCGGCGCGTCGGCGAGCGGATCCGCTTGGTGGATGCCAGGGGTGCGCGCAGAACCATGACCGTCGAGCGGGTGGCGCCGACCGGCTGCCTGGTGTCCCTCCGGCAGACCGCATACCTCGTGCCGGGAACGGTCATCTCCGGCTGCGAGGAATCCGCCGAGACGGGCCGGATCGCGCATGTCGGCGAGCTCCCGTCGTCCGCACGCAAGATCCTGGTGAAGCGCGGCGATCTGATCGTGCTGTCCGGGGACCTCAGCCCAGCCGACCCCACCGCCGGCAGCCCGCATCGGATCGGATGCACGTTGGCCGAGGTCTTCGCGGACGTCGAGCTGGGCGAGCGGGTGCTGTTCGACGACGGCAGGATCGGCGGCGTGATCACCGCCATCGCGCCGGGTGAGCTCACCGTCGAGGTGCGCAGTGCCGCGGTCGCCGGCAGCGGGCTGGGCGCAGGGAAGGGGATCAATTTCCCCGACACCCGGTTCTCGCTCTCCGCCATGACCGAGCAGGATGTCGAGGATCTCGACTTCGTGGCGGCTCATGCCGACATCGTGGAGATGTCCTTCGTCCGGAGCGGGAAGGACGTGCGCGAACTGCTCCAGCGCCTGGAGGGGAAGGAGGCCGACGGTCTCGGCGTCGTGCTCAAGATCGAGACGGTCGCCGCGTTCGACTCACTCCCGCAGATCCTCCTGGAGGCGATGCGGTGGGACAAGATCGGCGTTCTCATCGCGCGAGGCGATCTCGCGGTGGAAGCCGGTTTCGAGCGGCTCTCCGAAGTGCAGGAGGAGATCCTCTGGCTCTGCGAAGCGGCCCACGTGCCCGTCATCTGGGCCACAGAGGTCCTGGACACGATGGCGCGGACGGGAACCCCGTCCCGCGCGGAGGTCACGGATGCGGCGATGGCCGAGCGCGCCGAGTGCGTCCTGCTCAACAAGGGACCGTACATCGACGAGGCCATCAGGATGCTGGCGGGGATCCTCGGCAGGATGCAGGACCACATGCTGAAGAAGCGCAGCCTCCTGCGCCGCCTCAGAGCCTGGGATCTCGCACGAGCCGAGCACGAGGGTTAGAGCTCGAGCGACGGCCCGGGGAAGGTGCTCCAGGCGCGGAAGAACCGAGCCTCGCTGTCTGCGGCGGCCTCCTGCTCCTTCGCGCTCATGCGGCGATAGCCGTCATCGTCGTCTCCGCGCGACCGGGCCTGCGCTCCCAGGTCCCGGAGCATGCGGCGAGCCACGACCCCGTCCTGATGATCGCCCAGGATGGTCTGGACCTCCTCGGCCGCGGCCGCGAGCCGGAGCGCAGGCTCATGATTCAGGGGGGCGGCCAGCTCGGCGGCGTAGCGGACGCGCTTCGCCGCCTTGCGCGCCTCGTGCAGCATCAGATCGCGACGATGGCCGGCGTGCGTGCGACTGGCTCGCGCGACCGCTCGGTGCAGCCTCCTCCACTCCCGTCCGAGCAGTCCCGGCACGATCTCGATGGCCGGCTCCAGCCCTGCCGGGGCGAGCGGCGGCCGCGAGATCAGGGCGTCGAGGTCGTCGAGCAGGTGGAGGTACCTGCCGCTGTCGAGCGCCTGGAGCGCGGCGGCACGGGCGGCCGTGTACTCGGCGTCCAGCCGTTCGTCGATCAGGGCGGTTCCGCGATCCTCTGCCGGTTCGACTGCGGTCCGCTCGAACCGCTCTCGCAGCACCTGCGAATCGCGTGCAGTGCCCAGGATGCCGGCCAGCCAGCCCAGCTCGGCACGGAGGCGGTCACCGGCCTTCGAGTCCAGCAGGCGCCGATAGCTCTTCAGAGCGGATCGCGCGCGGCGGGTCGCCACTCTCATCTGGTGCAGAGCATCCGGCTCGTCCTGGCGGACAAGAGGGTCCTGCTGCCAGAGCATCCGGATCTGCTCGTCGAGATAGGCGAGCAGCAACTCGCCGGCCGAGCTCCGCCGATCCGCTCGCAGCTGCGGCGGCGGCACCGGCAACCGCTCGCCGAGCGCGTGCGCGAACTTCGAACTCGACTCCGCCAGGCGGACGCCCTTCGTCTCCAGCAGCGCCTGTGCAGCATCCAGCAGCGGCCGATCGCCGTTGACGAGTTCGACCTCCCACTCCCGCCAACTGGTCCGGGCGCGAGGCTCGGCGAGCCTGTCCGCCTGCACGCGATCGTCGCTGACCTCGGCCAGCACTGCGCCGCTGCCATCGCGGAGACGGGAGACCGATCGCCGGGTCCGCAGCCGGGCCACCGGGGTCAGCGGCCGGCCCCGGACGTGGACGCGCACCAGGCCCTTCAGGCGCTCCGGCACCTCCAGGGCGTCGGCGCCGAGAGGTTCGTGGAACTCCCGATGAGCATCGACTCCCGCGGAGATCTTGAGATGCCAGCCGGCATCGGACCCCCCGGTGCGCCGCCGCAATGCCATGCGCCGCGCGGCAAGGGCGAGGTCGGGAGTGTCGAAGTAGACGGCGTCGAGCCGGTACTCGACCGGATCGTCCACCGCCGCGACCCCCGGCAGCGCGGCGAACGACGGCAGCCGATCGGCATCGAGGACGTCGAACTTCCTTTCGATCTCCACGATCTCGGCGGGTCGGGGCTCGGCGCTCATGCCTCGAAGCTAGCGGCGACCGCGCAGCCTCGAACGAGGCGAAGGTCCCGAGCGGCACCCGTTCCCGCTCACGCGAACTTCTCGTCGAGGACGGTGTCGGCGTCGTCGAAGCGGTATCCGTCGTAGGAGGCGATGATCCGCTCGAGCGGCAGATCGGCGAACCAGCCATGGTCTCGGACGTATTCCATGTATTCAGAACCATCGCCCGAGAAGGGATGCAGCAGCGCGTCGTGAACGCCGTCGAACTCCAGCGGCTCCACGCCGAAGCGCGCGCACAACTCGGCGTTGAACGCCGGAGTCGCTTTGACCCAGCGGCCGTCGATGAGCATCTCGGTGTAGCCGTGCCATGGGAACAGGTCGCTGCCGCGCATCTTCTCGCGCAGCGTGTCGGTCTGCAGGTGATTGCGCACGTCGGCGAAACCGAGCCTGGCGGGGATTCCCGCCGCGCGGGCGGCAGCCGTGAGCAGCACGGCCTTGGGCACGCAGTACGCCCGGGTCGTCGTGGCCACGGCGCTCGCGCGGAAGTCGGCGTCGTTCGCAGGGATCGTGTACGGGTCGTACCAGATCCGATCGCGCACTGCCACGAAGATCCGGCCGGCCTTGTCGACCGGGTCGGTGGCGTCGCCGATCGCCTCGGAGGTGAACTGCTGCACGGCGGGCTGGTCCCAGTCCAGGTACGGCGTCACCTCGAGGAAGGTCGTCTCGGGTGATTCTGCGCTCATCACAACTCCTTCGTCGTCCTGGCGTCCCGGCGAAGGGCGCCGACGTGCGTTACCTTACCAATGAGTTCGCTCCCGATCCTGCAGCGGGGGAGGATGATCGTGAGAGTCCGTCGCCGTCGGCAACGCCGGCGGCGAACCGACCCGCGGGACGCCCCTCGGGCCGAGCGATTCACGCGCAGCTCGTCTGCAAGGAAAGCGCCGAAAGGAGGACGCGCCCATGGCCGGCGTTTCACACACCATCAGGGCGGCGCTCGGGGGCGCGCTGCTGGCCAACGCCATCCCGCACGGGATCAACGGCATCTCCGGGCGGTCGTTCCCGACGCCGTTCGCCACGCCCCCGGGGGTCGGCCTCTCGGCGCCATGGGTCAACGTCGCATGGAGCTCGCTGAATGCGGTGGCCGCAGCACTGGTGCTGCGCGGTGTGCGTCGCGGCGTTGGCACCGGGATCGCGTTCACGGCAGGCGCGACCGGCACCGCGGTCGCGCTCTCCCGGTTCTTCGGGGCCGAGCACTGAAGCCCCTCGGACGGCCAGGACGTGGCGGCTGCCGGCCCGGCATCGCCGACGCGCGTGAAGGAGGCACGGGCCGAGGTCCGCATCAGGGGAGGTCTGGTCCGTGCGCATAGCGCTGCTGTCCTACCGCAGCAAACCCCATAGCGGTGGTCAGGGCGTGTACATCCGCAACCTCTCCCGCGAACTGGTGGCCCTCGGCCACGACGTCGAAGTCTTCTCGGGCCAGCCGTATCCCGATCTTGACTCCGGCGTCGCGCTCACGAAGCTCCCGAGCCTGGACCTGTACCGCGAACCCGATCCGTTCCGCACCCCACGGCCAGGAGAGTTGCGCGACTGGATCGACGTGCTGGAAGTGCTGCACATGTACACCGCCGGCTTCCCCGAACCGCTCACGTTCAGCCTGCGCGCCGCGCGAGCGCTGCGCGCCCGCCTCGACGATTTCGATGTCATCCACGACAACCAGACCCTCGGCTACGGCATGCTGCATCTGCTGCGATCCGGCAAACCGCTGGTGACGACGATCCACCACCCGATCACCTTCGATCGCCGGCTCGAGATCGCCGCCGCCCGTGGCTGGCGGAAGGTCACCGCCTGGCGCTGGTACGGGTTCGCGACCATGCAGGCGCGGGTCGCGCGGCGCATGCCATCGATCGTCACGGTGTCGGAATCCTCCCGCGGCGATATCGCGCGCGAGTTCGGAGTCGATCCCGAGCGCATCCGGACGATACCGCTCGGAGTCGCGCCCGTCATGCTCGAGCATCCGGGCGTCGCGCGGGTCCCGGGCCGCATCGTGGCGATGGCCAGCGCCGACACGCCGCTGAAGGGGATCCCGACGCTGCTGCGGGCTGTGGCGCGGCTGCACCGGCAGCGCCGGCTCGAGCTCGTGATCGTCAGCAAGCCCAAGCCCGGCGGACCGACAGAGCGGCTCGTGTCGGAGCTCGGCCTGGGTGACACCGTGCGCTTCGTCGACGGCTTGTCGGAGACCGAACTGGCGGAGCTCCTCGGTTCGGCCGAGATAGCCTGCGTTCCCTCGCTCTACGAGGGATTCTCGCTTCCGACTGTCGAGGCGATGGCCCGGTCGACGGCGCTCGTGGTCAGCCGGGCGGGCGCCATCCCCGAGGTGGTCGGGCCCGCCGGCGAGGCCGCGCTGCTCGTCGAACCCGGCGACGAGGTGGCGCTCGCGGACGCGATCGGCACCCTGCTCGACGATCCGGCGCGGCGCGCGCGCATGGGTGAGGCGGCCCGGCGCCGCGCGGTGACGCGGTACAGCTGGCGCACGGTGGCGGAGGAGACCGTCAATGCCTACCATCAGGCGATCGGATCTTCGATGACCAGGGAGAAGCAGACGCATGATCACGATTGACTTCGACCGGCTCGGGGTGCGTCCCGGCGACCATGTGCTGGACATGGGATGCGGCGCGGGTCGGCACGCCTTCGAGATGTACCGCCGCGGTGCCGATGTGGTCGCGCTCGACCAGAACGTCGGCGAGCTCGAGACGGTGGCTCAGACCTTCGAGGCGATGCACAGCAGTGCCCAGGTCCCTCGCGGCGCGCGCGCCGTGACGCAGGTGGGCGACGCCCTGGCGCTGCCGTTCGAGGATGCGGAGTTCGATCACGTCATCGCATCCGAGGTGCTCGAGCACATTCCGCAGGACGTCCGCGCCATCGAGGAGCTGCAGCGCGTGCTCAAGCCGGGGGGCACGATCGCCGTGAGCGTGCCGCGGCGCTGGCCGGAGCGGATCTGCTGGGCGCTTTCGGACGAATACCACGAGGTCGAGGGCGGCCATGTGCGCATCTACGACCCCAAGGACCTGGCCGCCAAGCTCACTGCCGCCGGGCTGCGGCTCGATGGCAAGGACTATGCGCACTCGCTGCACTCGGCGTACTGGTGGCTCAAGTGCGCCGTCGGCGTCGACAACACCGAGAATCCGCTCGTGCGCGCCTACTACAAGCTGCTGGTCTGGGACATCATGAAGCGGCCTTGGCCCACCCGCATGTTCGAAACGCTGTTCGATCCGATCGCCGGCAAGAGCATCGTCTTCTACCTGACCAAGCCGCTGAGTTGAAGCCTCAAGAGCTGCCATCGCTCCCGGGGATCGTGAGCACCGGGGAGATCCGGCGGTCCGGCGGAGCGATCGCCCGCGTTCAGGCGTCGGACGGGTCGATCCCGTGGTTTCCCGGCGGTCACACCGACGCCTGGGACCACGTCGAGAACGCGATGGCCCTTCTCGTCGCGGGGGAGCGCGCGGCGGCCGAACGGGCATACGCCTGGCTGGCGCTGACGCAGCGCGACGACGGGTCGTGGCCCATGAAGGTCGTCGACGGCGCGATCGTGGATCCCATCACGGACGCCAACATGGTGGCATACATCGCGGTGGGGGTCTGGCATCACTGGCGCGTCACCGGTGACGAAGCGTTCGTGCTCCGCTCGTGGCCGACGGTCGAGCGGGCGCTGGACCGGGTCGTGGCGATGCAGCTGCCGTTCGGCGGGATCGCCTGGGCTGCGGGAGCCGACGGGCGGATCGCGGACTCGGCGCTCGTGACCGGCAGTTCCAGCATCCATCATGCGCTGCTGTGCGGGGCCGCCTTGGCGCAGCTCCTCGGTCACTCGCGACCCACGTGGCTGAGCGCCGCCGGGCGGCTCGGCCACGCCCTGCGGGTGCACGAGGACCGCTTCGATCCTCGCGAGCGCTACTCGATGGATTGGTACTACCCGGTCCTGGGCGGCGCTGTCCGCGGCGCTGACGCAGCGCGCCGGATAGCGGGCAGGTGGGAGGATTTCGTGGTTCCCGACCTGGGGGTCCGATGCGTCAGCGACCGGCCGTGGGTCACCGGTGCCGAGACGTGCGAACTGGCGCTGTCGTTGCACGCCATCGGCGACGATCGGACCGCGATCGATCTCGTCGAGTCGATGCAGCACCTGCGGGATGCGGACGGGTCCTATTGGACGGGGTACGTGTTCGCCGACGGGCTGAGATGGCCCGCGGAGTGCTCGACGTGGACCGCCGCCGCCGTCATCCTCGCCGTCGACGCGCTCTCCGAGACCACGGGCGGCGCCGGCGTGTTCCGCGGCGACGGCCTCCCGGACGCCCCCGAGGAGTATGGGGACTGCGGGTGCGCGGCGTGAACGAGGAGCAGGCGATGCGCGACGACGGGCAGGTGCCGGGGATGCCGCTGGATCTGCTGCCGTACGCGCTCGCGGCCAAGGGCTTCATGCCGCCGGACGAGGGCGAAGTGCTGCACCGCTGGGCGCGGCGGCGCCTGGCTCTCGGCCCGGTGCTCGAGATCGGCACATACTGCGGCAAGTCTGCGCTGTACCTCGGCGCGGCGGCGCGGGAGGTGGGCGGCACGGTGTTCACGGTCGATCACCACCATGGCTCCGAGGAGAACCAGCCGGGATGGGACTACCACGATGCCGAGCTCGTCGACGAGTCGAGCGGGCTGCTGGACACGCTCGGCGAGTTCCGGCGCACCCTCGTGTCTGCGGGGCTCGACGAGCAGGTCGTCGCGATCGTCGGTCGTTCGACGACGGTCTCCGCACTGTGGCGCACCCCCCTCTCGCTCGTATTCATCGACGGCGGGCACACCGACGAGCACGCGAACAACGACTACCAGGGCTGGGGGCGCTGGGTCATGGCGGGGGGCGCGCTCGTGATCCACGACGTCTTCGCAGATCCGGCGGACGGGGGACAGGCGCCGTATCGCGTCTTCCGCCGCGCGGTCGAAAACGGGGACTTCCGCGAACTCGAGCACCGGGGCTCGATGCGCGTGCTCGAGCGGGTCGGCGGAGACGCCGGCGATCCGGTGCACTGACGATCTGCCGGCGCCGCCTTATCCCGCTGCCCGCTTCACCAGCTCCGCAATCCTCTCCTCATCCGCCTTCGTCAGTTCCGTCAGCGCGAACGAGGTCGGCCACATTGCGCCGTCGTCGAGGTTGGCCGTGTCCTGGAACCCCAGGGTGGAGTACCGCGCCTTGAACTTGCCCGCGGGCTGAAAGAACAGGACGACCTTGCCGTCCCTGGCGTAGGCCGGCATGCCGTACCAGGTCTTCGACTGGAGCTGCGGGGCGCTCGCCTTGACGATCCCGTGGATGCGCTCGGCCACCGCGCGGTCGGGCGCGTCCATCTCGGCGATCTTCGCGAGCAGGTCGGCCTCGCCGTCGACCTTCTTCGAGCCGCGCGAGGCCGCCTTCAGCTCGTTCGCGCGCTCCTTCATGGCGGCGCGTTCGTCGTCTGTGAATCCGTCGGCGGCGGTGTTCGCCTGGCTCATCGTGGATTCCTCTCGCGCTGATTGATTTCACCGACCCTAACCTCGGGCGCGCACCGAGGACATCCGTTCATTTGAAGCCACTCGATGTCGCGAGAATCGCTCAGTGCGTGTGCGGACCCGTGGATGCCGCGGCCGTCGCCGCCGCGCGGATCACCATCGCGTCCAGGTTCGGCATGGCATGCTCGAGCGCGTGCTCGGCGTCGTGCGCGATCGCCTCGGCGGCTGAGAGCGTGCCATCGGCGACCTGGATGGTCGCCGTGCCCTGCAGCCGGTGGCCGACCCAGCGCAGCTGGAGCCTTGGCACGGCGATGACGCCGGGGGTGGCGCGCAGGGTCGCCTCGGCGCGATCGACGAGCGCGGGCTCGATGCGGTCCATGAGGCGTCCGCCGATGCTGCGGATCGTACCGACGAGCAGCACGATGATCGCGGCGGAGATCAGCAGGCCGACGATGGGGTCGGCGAGCGGGAAGCCGAGCATGACGCCGATCGCGCCGAGCACGACCGCGAGCGAGGTGAAGCCGTCGGCGCGGGCGTGCACGCCGTCGGCGACGAGCGCTGCCGAGCCGATGCGCCGCCCGACCCGAGTGCGGTAGATCGCGACGGCCTCGTTGCCCGCGAAGCCGATAACACCTGCGGCGAGCACCCACGGCAGGTTGTGCAGCGGCTGCGGATGGATGAGGCGCTCGATCGACTGCCAGGCCGCGACGACTGCCGAGAGCGCGACGACCACGACGATGAACAGCCCGGCGAGGTCTTCGGCGCGCCCGAAACCGTAGGTGTAGCGGCGCGTGGCCTCGCGGCGGCCGAGCACGAACGCGATCCACAGCGGCACGGCGGTCAGGGCATCCGAGAAATTGTGGATGGTGTCGGCGAGCAGGGCGACCGAGCCGCTGACGATGACGATGGCGACCTGCAGCACCGTCGTAGCGAGCAGGATCACGAGACTGATCTTGACTGCGCGCACACCCTCCTTGCTCGCTTCGAGAGCGTCATCGACCGAGTCGGATGCGTCGTGGCTGTGCGGCACGAAGAAGCCATACAGCACGCCCTTCAATCCTCTCGGGTGGCGGTGCTCGTGGTCGTCGTGCCCGTGGTCGTGGTCGTGGTCGTGGTCGTGGTGCGGCTCGTGGTGCGGCTGGCTCACTGCGCGTCCTTCGGCTCATGGTGGCGTGGTGCGTTGTGGCGTGGTGCGCGATCGAGGG